>NZ_JBJLSG010000026.1:0-48446 GCF_050871925.1 Kineococcus gurbantunggutensis | reverse complement strand
CGCCTACCCAGTCCGGACCGACGGGGGCCCCCCCGCCGCCGGGCCGCCGCCCCCCCAGCCCCCAGGCCGTCCCGGGGGTGAGGACGGTGGCCGAGCCGGCGGCGAGCGTCGTCATCACGGCGCGGCGGGACGGGGTACCAGGCACGGTGGGCCTCCAGGACGCGAAGCTCGAGTGACGTCGTCATCACTACCGGTGACACCTCAGCACTTCCCGGTCCTGCGCACAAGCACCGGGCGTTCACGCGTGCCGGGTCCGCCGCTCGCTCGCCCCCGGTCCAGCGCCGTGGCGCGGGACCGCGACGGCAGGCTCGCCCGCGCGCTCGACGCCGTCGCTGAGCGACCCCCTCGACGTGCTCGAGGCCGTCAGCTGCGGACGGCGTCGAAGGCGGCCGGGGTGCCCAGCCACGCCCAGTGCCCCACCGGCCACACCACCGCGTGCGCGCGCCCCACCACCAGCTCCACCGGGACGAACCCGCCGTACGGGGCGTCGGGGTGCGCGCGCGAGTCCGCGGAGTTCGCGCGGTTGTCCCCCATCACCCACAACCGCCCCGCCGGCACGGTCACGTCGAAGGCCTCCCCGCTGGGCGCCACCCCCGCCGCCAGGTACTCGGCCTCGTCGACCGGAACGCCGTTGACGGTGACCGGGCCCCGCCCGTCGCAGGCCACGCGGTCACCGGGCAGGCCGACCACCCGCTTGATGAGGTGCTCGCCGGAGTCATCCGGCAGCAGCCCCACGAACGTCAGCGCCCCGGTCACCGCAGCACCCACCGGCCCGCGCTCGACGCGGACCGTCGGCGGCAGCCAGCCGCCGGGGTCGACGAAGACGACCACGTCACCGCGGTGCAGCTCGAAGGGGCCCGGGGTCAGCTTGCTGACCACCACCCGGTCGCCGACGTCCAGGGTCTGCTCCATGGAGCGCGAGGGGATGGAGAACGCCTGCAGCAGGAACGTCTTGACCACCAGGGAGACCACCAGCGCCACCACCACGACCAGCACGGTCTCCTTGACCGCGGCC
The DNA here is from genome assembly GCF_050871925.1 of Kineococcus gurbantunggutensis. Lineage (NCBI taxonomy): Bacteria > Bacillati > Actinomycetota > Actinomycetes > Kineosporiales > Kineosporiaceae > Kineococcus > Kineococcus gurbantunggutensis. The sequence goes on along the minus strand of NZ_JBJLSG010000026.1, from coordinate 47,431 downwards.
AGCACCCCACCGGCAGCGCCACGCCGCCGCGGTGCTCCCGGGCGCGCCGCACCGCTGGAGGACTGCTCCGCCGGCCGATCCCGGTCCGCACCGCTCACGGCACCGATCATCGCCATGACCGGGTGCCCGACGGCACCGCCCGCCCGGCGGAGGGCTCACCCGTCGCGCCGGGGCCGAGCCGGGTCGGTGGAGCGACCCGGCTCGGCGGCGGTTCAGCCGCGCCCGACCTGCCGGGCCTCGCGCACCAGGCGCCGGGCGTCGGAGGCGGTGAGGAAACCGGCGCGCTGCAGACCGCGGACGTTCTCGCGCACCCGGCGCACGTACTCCCCGCGCGTGGGGTACAGGCGGTCCAGGACGGCGTCGTCGAAGGGCACCTCGTAACCGGCGATGAAGCAGAACGAGGCGCCGGTGGCCGTGCCGTACCAGGTGCTGCGCGGGACGTCGAGGTACGGCGAGCGCAACCCGCCCCGCACGTTGCCGAAGCGGTCCAGGACGGGCTGGCCGTAGCGGACCGCGATGGGGTCGGCGCGCGGGGGTGCGACGTCGTCGCGCACCCAGCGGTCCAGGTTGCGCAGCGCGGCGTCGAAGAAGATGGAGCTGGGGAAGCGGCTGCGCGGGCCCTGGTCGCAGGAGGCCGGGGGCACCTCGCGCCCGGCGGCGACGATGTCCACCGCGGAGGCGGAGAAGGCGAGCTCGTCGGGGGTGGCGTGGCCGGCGCCGGCCATCTCGTAGTGGCGGAACTCGTCGCCCTCCTGGTCGCTGTCCGGGCGGCGCGAGCCGATGCCGCGCAGGTAGTCCGACTGCGACATCATCTGGATGACGGGCACGCCGATGCCGTAGAGCTGCCGGCGCGGGTCCCCGGCGGGGGGTGCGGCCTCGCACTGGTTCATGGGGTAGGCGCCGGCGAACGCCCCCCCGGCCACGCCGACGAGGTAGGCGTCGTAGGTGGGCCGCCCCTGCTCCTGCACGACGAGCGGGTGCACGGCCTTCACGTAGTTGACGAGGTACCCGCCGGTCTGGGAGTACCCGAACCCGTAGGCGTGCTCGACGCGGGTGCGCTCGCCGCCGTAGGTGAGCGGGTTGCCCGCCCCGTCCCCGCGCAGCCAGTTGCCGACCTGGGTGTAGACGTCCCAGACCAGGCCGTTCTCGCTGGAGCGGGAGGTGTCCGCGGGCAGGGCGGCGGGCGGGGTGGCGGGGTCCGCGTCGGAGTCCACCGTCGAGCAGTTCGCGGGGTCGTCCAGCGGCAGGGGGTTGGCGAAGGAGAGGGCGGCGTAGCGCTCGGCGTCGAAGTTCTTCAGCGCGTCCACGGCGACGGGCTTGGCGGTGATGCCGACCCACGCGTCGCCGTTCTCGACGATCTGCCGGTGCGCCACCGCCCAGCCGATGTTGAGGTCGAACAGGTTGGAGGGGTTGAGCATCTCCACGACGACGTTGCCGCTGAAGCGCTGCGCCGAGGCGGGACGGCGCACGAGCACGCGCGTGGTGTAGGGCGCGTCGGCGGTGCGCACCACGGCGGGGCCGTCGGTGGGCCAGCTGTACACGTTCGACGTGCCGCTGGCGAGGAACTCCTCCTCGACGTACCCGGACCTCGACAGGTCCTGGGGTTCCTGGGTGCGGTCGGCGGCGCCGAAGGGGTGGCTGGTGGCGGTGACCGGCAGCGGGCCGGTGACCCGCGGGACCGGCGCGCTCGCGGCGGCCGCCGCCGGCTCGGGCGCGCTCGGAGCGGGCGCGCTCGGAGCGGGCGCGGGTGCCGCGGGAGCGGGTGGAGCGGGGGCGGGTTGCCCGACGGCGGTGACCGCGCCGGTGCTCACGAGCCCGGCGACCAGCGCCGTGGCCACCGCGGTGCGCGCCGCCAGGCGCGGTGCGCGGGTGCGACGCAGCGGGTGGGTGCTCACGTCTGCTCTCCTCCCGGGGGCCGGGTGGTGAGCTGCGCTGCGCACCGGCGACCTGACCCCTCGGCAGGTGACCGTCCCACGGGAAGGTGCTCGGCGCAACCACGGCGGCGGGGCGCGCCCGGCCCCGCGCGCGCCCCGCGGGCGGGGTGCGCGGTACCCGCTGGTCCTCGGCCCAGCACCCGTCCCGGGCGGTGGCGCAGCGGAACCCTCAGGCGTCCACCACGGCGCCGCGCACCTGCGCGAGCAGCGGCTCGGGTACCTCGGCCAGCCCGTGGTCGGCGCGGGCGTGGGCGGCCACGGCCAGCAGGATCTCGTCGACGGAGCCGGTGAAGGCCCTCGTGCAGCCGGGCACCACGTCGCCGCAGCGGAACTTCTTCATCGTCGCCTCCTCGGGAGTGCGCGCACGGCTGCTCGCCGGTGCGTCGCACCGGGCATCGGGTCGTCGGGCGACCACCTTGACGGGGTCTCCCCCGGGCGGCTCAGCACCCGGTGCGGACCCCCACGGGCCCCACCGGGCCCTCACCGGGTCCTCACCGGGCGCGGGCCAGGGCCAGCAGGAGGTCCGCGTGCGTGACCACCCCGACGACGACGCCCTGCCCGTCGGTGCACACCAGCGGCGCGGTCACGTCCGCGGCGTGGCGGGTGGCCGCGCGGCGGGCCACCTCGGGCAGCGGGGCGGAGGGGGCCACCAGCAGCGCCGGGGACCAGCGCACCGGGTCGTCCGGTCCGCTGCCGCCCCAGCGCACCGCCCGCGCGCGCCCGTCGGCGCCGAGCAGGACCTCGCAGGTCGCCGGGTCGGTGCCCACCCGCGCGGTGCGCACCAGGGACAGGACGTGCTCGTCGAGGGCGGCGCGCGCGGCGCCGCGCTGGACGCGGCGCACCAGCTCCTCGTCGAGCTCGGGCAGCATCACCGGGCCCGGGCGCGCCAGGGCGTAGCCCTGCCCCAGCGCCACCCCCAGGGCGACCACGGCGTCTAGCTCGGCCAGGGTCTCCACGCCCTCGGCCAGCACCCAGCCGTCCATGCGGCCCACCAGGTCCCCGATGACCTCCACCAGGGCCCGCTTGACCGGGTCGGTGTCGATGCCGGAGATCAGCTCGCGGTCCAGCTTGACGACGTGCGGGCGCAGGCTCAGCAGCTGGCTGAGGCCGGCGTAACCGGTGCCGGCGTCGTCCATGGCGATCAGCGCTCCGCGCCGGCGCAGCTGCTCGAGCACCTCGTGCAGCCGGGCGGGGTCCTGCGCGCGCGAGTGCTCGGTCAGCTCGACCACCAGGCGCGTCAGGTCGCCGTGCTCCAGCAGGGCGCCGTGCACCCGCTCGTCGGTGAGCAGGTGCGGCTCGACGTTGACGGTGAGGAAGGTGTCCGCCGGCAGCACCGCCCGCATGGCCACCGCGCCGGCCAGGACCCGCGACTGCAGCTGCGGGTTCACGCCCCAGTGCTCGGCGGCGGCGAACCAGCGGTCCGGTCCGGCGGTCAGCCCCACGTCGCGGAAGCGGGACAGGGCCTCGTAGCCGGCCACCGCGCCGCTGGTCAGCTCCACGATGGGCTGGGTGTGCAGGCTCAGCAGGCCCGGGTCGTGCAGCACCGCGTGCAGCGCGCTGCGCCAGCGCCGGTCGTGCACGGGGGGCACCAGCGCACCCGGCGCGGCGAGCGCCCCGCCCGCCCCCGCCGCGGTGGGCGCGGCGGCGTGCCCGGCGGCGTGCTGGGGTCCAGGAGTGGGCACCCACCCCCATCGGCGCACCGCGCGCGCACCTTGAGCCGCGCGCCGGGCCGCCTCCCCCGACGCGGGCGCCCCGCGGCGTTCGAGGACGGCGGGGTTCAAGGACGGCGGGCCGGTGGCCGATGCCCGGGAGGTGGACCGGTTCGAGCGGGAGGTCGAGGCGCAGCGCGTGGCCGCCGTGCACCGCTACCGCCTGCTCGGCGGCACCCCCGGCGACGGCCCCCGCACCGCCCCGGGCACCGACCCCGGCACCCAGGAGCAGATCGACGCCGTCGCCCGCGTGGCGGCCGCCGTCGCCGGCGTGCCCACCGCGGTGGTCAACCTCATCGACGAGCGCTCCCAGTGCTCGATCGGCGCGGCCGGCGCCCCGCGCGGCACCATCGCCCGCGGGGAGTCGCTGTGCGCGACCCACTTCACCGCCGGTGAGCCGGTGCACGTGCCCGACGCCAGCCGCGAGCCGCGGTACGCGGGCAACCCGTGGGTCGACGGGCGCCGGGGCTCCATCCGCTCCTACACCTCGGTGCCCCTGATCAGCCCCGACGGTCACGTGCTGGGCACCCTGTGCGCCCTGGACGGCGAGCCGCGGCGGCTCAGCGCCGGGCAGCTGGCGCGCCTGGGCGACCTGGCCGGCGTGCTGGTGGCGCTGTTCGAGCGGCACCGGCAGGCCGCGCTGAACGCGCAGCTGGCCGTCGACGCCGAGCACCAGCGCGCCGAGGCGGAGGAGCAGCGCGCCCTGGCGCAGGCGCTGGTGGCGCGCGAGCAGCGCCGCGCCGAGCAGCTGGCCGCCCTGGCGCGCGCCTCGCGCGCGGTGGCCAGCGCCGAGGACCCCCGCGAGGCCATCTGCGCCGCGGCGCGCGACCTCGCCGGCGCCGACGCCGCCTACCTGATGCAGCCGGAGAGGGGCCCGGACGGGCACGGGCGCCTGGTGGCCACCGCCGCGGTCGGCTTCGCCGAGCACGCGGCGCTGAGCGTGGACCTGACCGCCGGGCGGGCCCTGCCGCTGAGCGCCTTCCGCGGGGCCCGGCAGGTGTTCGTCGCCGACGTCACCGGGCACCCGGACGCCGACCCCGCGCTGGTGGAGGCGTCCGGCACCGTCTCGGGGTTGTGGCAGCCGGTCCTGCTGCGCGCGGGCGCCTGCACCGGCGTCCTGGGCGTCGTCTGGCGCCGGCGCGTGCCGGCGCTGGAGGAGGCGCTGGCGTCGGTGCTGCACACCCTGGCCGGCCAGGCGGCCCACACCATCGAGCGCGCCGAGCTGCTGGCCCAGCTGCGCCGGGCCTCCGAGCGCGACCCGCTGACCGGCGTGGGCAACCGCCGGTACTGGAACCAGGTGGCGGCCCGCGAGGTCAGCGACGCCGAGGGCAGCGGGCGGCCGGTGACGTTCGCCCTGATCGACCTGGACCACTTCAAGGCCTACAACGACGCCTACGGGCACCCGGCCGGCGACGACCTGCTGCGCGAGTTCGCCAGCGCCGCCCAGCGGCAGCTGCGCGAGGGGGACACCCTGGCGCGCTGGGGCGGGGAGGAGTTCGCCCTGGCCCTGCCCGGGCGCACCGTGAGCCAGGCGCGCGCCGTCGCCGAGCGCATCCGCGCCGCCGTCCCGCACGCCCAGACGGCGACGATCGGCCTGGCGGCGTGGACCCCGGGGACCAGCGCCTCCACCGTGCTGGCCCGCGCCGACGCCGCGCTCTACCGCGGCAAGCGCCAGGGCCGCGACACCACCGTGGTCGCGTAGCCGCGGCACCCCGGCGACCCGGCCGGTGCAGCGCGTCGGCGGGCGGCGCGTCACCGGGAGTGCTTTCCTGAGCGCGGTCCGATCACGAACCGTCACTGGCCGCGCCGACGCCGGGAGAACCGATGGCTGAGCCCCACGAGCACGAGCGCACCTCCACCGCGAGCCCGGGGGACGGCGGTGGCCTGACCGGCGCCGTGGTGGTCGTCGCGCTGGTGTCGGCCATCTCGGGCCTGCTGTACGGCTACGACACCGGCATCATCTCCGGCGCCCTGCTGCAGATCAGCGACGACTTCGACATCGGCAACGGCTGGGAGCAGGTGATCGCCGCCTCGATCCTGGCCGGTGCCGTCACCGGGGCGCTGGTGTGCAGCCGGCTCGGCGAGCGGCGCGGCCGCCGGGGCACCCTGCTCGTGGTGGCGGTGGTGTTCGTCGTGGGGACGACCGGCGCCTCGCTGGCGCCCGACCCCGTGACGCTGTCGCTGGCGCGCCTGGTGCTCGGCTTCGCCGTCGGCGGGGCGACGCAGACCGCGCCCGTGTACGTCGCCGAGCTGGCACCGACGAAGTACCGCGGACGGCTGGTGCTGTGCTTCCAGATCGCCATCGGCGTCGGCATCCTCACCGCCACCGTCGTCGGTGCGAGCCAGCGGGTCGACTGGCGCGTGGCGATCGGTGCGGCCGCGGTGCCGGCGCTGCTCATGCTGCTGCTGATGCTGCGCCTGCCCGAGAGCCCCCGCTGGCTCATCAAGGCCGACCAGGTGGACCGCGCCCGCCGCGCGCTCGAGCGCGTCCGCCCCCGCGGCGCCGACGTCGCGGGCGAGCTGGACGAGATCGGCGCCCTGGTCCACGCCGAGGGCGAGGCGAGCACCAGCGGCTGGCGGGGCCTGCGCGAGGCGTGGGTGCGGCCGGCGCTGGTCGTGGGGTGCGGGCTGGCGATCTTCACCCAGCTGTCCGGCATCGAGATGATCGTCTACTACTCCCCCACGATCCTCACCGACAACGGGTTCTCCGACAGCGCGGCGCTGCGCGTCTCCGTCGCCCTGGGCGCGACCTACCTGCTCACCCAGCTCATCGGGCTGGCCGTCATCGACCGCGTGGGCCGGCGGCGGCTGACCCTGCTGACCCTGCCCGGCGCCGCGCTGTCGCTGGTGGTGCTGGGGACCTTCTTCGTGACGGGCAACGCCGGGCCGGAACAGGTGCCGTTCATCGTCGCCACGCTGGTGGCGTTCATGGCCTTCACCGCCGGCGGCATCCAGCTGATGGGCTGGCTCACCGGTTCGGAGATCTACCCGCTGGCGACGCGCTCCGCCGGCGCCGCGGCGCAGTCGGCCTCGCTGTGGGGCACGAACCTGCTCATCACCCTCACGCTGCTGAGCATCATCGACACGATCGGCACCGGGCAGACCTTCTGGTTGTACGCGGCCTTCAACGTCATCGCCTTCGTCTTCCTGTACCGGCGGATGCCGGAGCTGACCGGTCGCAGCCTGGAGCAGATCGAGGAGCGGTTGTCCTCCGGCCGCTTCCGGCCCGCGGACTTCGCCGCGCAGCGCTGAGACCGCGGCGCGCGGCCGGGGCACCGCCTTCCCGGCCGGGGTCCTGGGCACCGACCGACCCGCCGCTCGCCCTGCGGCGGAACCCGCCGGACGGGCCCCGGCCGGTGCGCTCACGAGGCCGGTACCGACGGGTTCACCGCAGCGCGGCGCCGGGAGGAGGTGCTCCGCTCGACGAGCAGGCGGTTGACGCGGGCGACGGGGTCGTCGGCGGCCCGGACGCGGCGCCACGAACTCCTCGAACCCCTCGGCGGGTCGCCTTCTCACGCCGCTCCCCCGCCCTCCGTCTGCTCGTCCGGTGGACATGCTGTCGGCGGGCACGCCGTGCGCGCTTCCGTCAACCGACTGCAGGTGGCCGGCCCGGCACCGCCGCGGCGCGCGGGTCACCGGCCGCAGCCGGCGCGGGCGCGCAGCGCTGGCGCTCCCGCTGCTCGAACTGCGCGGGCGGCACCGGCGGGCCGTGCAGGTGGCCCTGGCCGAGGTCGCAGCCCATCCGGCCCAACGCGGCCCACTCCCCGGCGGGGGCGTCGGGTTCCAGGCCCAGGGCCAGGCGCAGCTGGCCGGCCAGCAGCAGGTCGCCCCCCTCGCCCGCGCCGCTCCCGGCGTCGCGGCCGTCGCCGGGCTCGTACGGGTGCAGCGCCGCGCCCCAGGGATTCGTTGGGGGCAGCGCCCGGCGCGGGCGCGTGGCGGCCACGGCGAACAGGACGATCCCCGCGACCCACAGCACGTCCAGCCCCGAGCCGAACGGCGGCTCCCCCCGCACGCTCAGGACGCTGAAGGCGACGTCGCCGACGGCGAAGACGCCCGTGCCTGCGGCCAGCAGCCACCAGCGCGGCTCGCGGCGGGCGCCGACGGCCACGACGGCGGCGCTGAGCGCCACGAGCAGGTCCACCGAGGGCAGCAGCACCCAGTACGTGAGGAACAGCACCGGCGCACCGCTGGCCCGGCTGAGCGGGACGACGGCGAACTGCTGCAGCAGCGCGGTCAGCAGCAGCAGCGAGGTGACCTCCGCGGCGTAGCCGACGCCGCCGGTGCGCTGCGGCCACAGCAGCTGCCCGAGCGCGCGCAGCAGGTACACGTGACCCAGCAGGTGGAAGACCTCCAGGCCGGTGACCGCGGCGTGCACCGGCAGCACGAGCAGCACCACGTCGAAACCGACTTCGGCGGTGTCGTCGGGCACGCTGTTCACCGTGTCGGTACCGGCACCCTGCGGGCGCGTCCGCTCGTGGCAGCGTCCGCACTGCCGCGAACCCCCGACGACCTCCGGCAGGCCCGCACAGCCCGCACAGCCCGCACAGCCCGCACAGCCCGCGTCAGGATCCTCCCGGCCCGCACGGCCGGTGCGGCGCGAGGTCCGCGTGGGCGACCGGCCCCCACCACAGGGTCCGGCCGCCGTCGTCGGCCACCTCGACCTCGCAGTGCGTGGAGGAGGGGTCGGGGACGTGCACGACGGTGCCCACCGCGCCGGCAGGCACTCCCGCACCGGGGACGCCCTCGGTGAGGACGACGACGTCCAGGAGCGAGAAGCGCACCGGCACGGGTGCCTGCACGTGCTGGTCCCCAGCGGACGGACCCACCGGCACCGGCTCTGTGCTGTCGGCCTCAGCCACGTGGTGCTCGCCCGCCGCGCACCCGGGTCCACCAGCTGCGCCGGGACGCGGGCGCCTGCCGCCGGCCGGCGTGCTGCGCCCGCGCCGCCGCTGCTGCCTGTGCCTCGCGCGCCACGAGCACCTCCAGCGTCGTCGCGGGGTACGCCCCCGCACCGTAGGCCGCTGCGACCTCCTTGACCGTGCGCCCCACCGTGCGCCGGAACAGCGCCACGTCCGCAGCGTCGGTCGGGCCGAACTCGGCCAGCTCCCGCCGTCCGGGCTCCTCGTCCCCCGCTCGCCACACCGCCGCCCAGCCGTGGCGGTGCTCCACTGCGATCCCGGCGACGGGGTCGGGCAGCGCTGAGCCGCCGACGAGCGTCGAGCCGACCAGGGCCACCAGCCAGGGCGCCACGACCTCGTCGGCGTGCAGGTGGCCCCGCACCCCGTGGGGGGTCCGGACCCAGGTCGTCGGGCGGGAACGCTGGACCGTCCACACCTCCTGCCCGATGAACAGGCGGCAGACGTCCTCGGTGTGCACGTCGACACGGGCCCCCAGAGCGGTCAGGACCTGGACGGTGGCCGGGTCCAGCAAGTGCGTGACGACGAAGGGCTCGTGGGCGCGCAGCGCCGCCACGGCGCGCTCCTCGGCGACCGCCTCCCACCGCGCCCGCAGCGCCCGCTGGTTCAGGGGTTGGCCGGCGCGCAGCTGCGCCGGGAGCCAGTCGGGGTCCACCTGCTGCCAGTACCGGAGGACCAGGCGCGGGGTGCGCACGTCAGCACCCTCCCCGGCCGGCAGGTCGGCCAGGGTGCGGTAGCGCGCCTGCCACACCCTGCCCTCCCCCCACGCCGAGGCGTGCACGGCGAAGGGCACGTCGTTCCAGCAGCAGATCCCGGTCGATCCGCTGTTCACGCAGACGTCCGGGGTGACCGTGCGCAGCAGTTCCTCGACGGTGAGGTCGTCGGGGACCTCCACGGTGCGCTGGTGGCCCTCGACGTCGTCTCCCACGTGGACGCTGTCGCGGTCGACGAGGAGGTGCACGCTGCGATCCTGCCCGACTGCCCGGGGCCGGGACGCGCTCCTCGCGCACCGCGACCGGGGTTCCAGCCCCGCGCACGGGCCGGTTCCACCCGAACGGGCGCACCCGCGCGGTGGACCTGCACCGCCCCGCGCCCCGGGGCCGCCGGTGCGCACCCCGTCGCCCGGGCGGAGCGCTGTCTCGACCTCCCTACCCTGCATCGGTGACCTACGAGCGCTACAGCGCGCGGCAGCGCACCGAGCAGCTGCGCGCCCTGGCCGAGCTGTGCGCTCGGCTCGAGAGCCTGCTGAGCTTCGAGGGCCGAGGCGGCGAGCACTTCGGCCGCTACCGGCGGGTGGTGCAGAGCCTGCTCGACGAGGGCTGGAACGCCGACGACCTGCAGCAGCTGGGCCCGCACCTGCCCGCCCTGCCCGTGCAGACCAACGGCAAGGCGCTGGACAGCCCCGGGGCGTGGACGCCCTGGCTGGAGGAGGTCGCCGCGACGCACCGGCGTGCGCAGGACGTCGCCCTGCACCTGCGCGCCGCCGGCGGCGTGTGGCCCTGAGGCCCGCACGAGCAGCCGCGGTCAGCGCAGACCCGGCAGGCGCGGCAGCGCCGACGCTCAGGCGACGGGCCTGCTCGTCGGTGACGGGCGCCTCGCCGACGACCCCCTCGTGGAAACAGCGTCCGAACCCGCTGCTGACGTCCGCTCCGGGGGTCACCGGGAAGAGGGTGAGGGGTCGCAGGCGCAGGCCGGGCGGGAGTTCCTGGATCGCTGGTCGTCGTGCCACTGGTCGTCGTGCCGCTGCTCGGCTGGTGGCCGCTGCGCGGAGGTCGACGCGGCTGCGGCGAACGGGTGGTGCAGGACGGTGCCGTGCACTGGTGCACAGGCACACTGCTGCCGTGGGTGCCGCCTCGAGGAACCGTCCGGGGCGGGAGCCGGACGAGCGCACCGCGCCGCCGGCTGCTGTCCGGAACCCGGTGGGCCGCGATCGGGAGGTCGTCCCGTGCTGCACTCGGTGAGCGGAGTCCTGGCCTTCCTGACCCTCACCGTCGTGCCGCTGGTGCTGGTGCTCGGGCTCCTGTACGCCCGCCGCACGATGCCGCAGGTGGCCCGGGCGTACAGCGCGCGGACCACGGCGAGCGTCACCGCCGTCCAGCTCAGCGTCAGCGGCTCCCCCGTGCCGTCCGTCACGTACGCCGCCACCTTCACCTACCGCGACGGCGCCGGGCAGCAGCACACCCTGATCGACCACGTGCCCTGGTACGCCGGTCGCCCCGGGACCGGGCAGACCCGCGAGGTCGCCTACATCCCCGACCTGCCCTCCGCCGGGACCTTCACCAGCGACCTGCGCGTGCCGCTCAGGCTGCTCGCGCTCCCCTGCGCGTTGATCGCCTTCGCGCTCACCGTCGGCATCGCCACCTGGTGATCCGCTCAGGGCACCGGCGCTCTCACGCCGGCCAGCTGGGCGCCGAGATCGACGAGACCGCATCGGCCAGGCCCAGCCGGGCACCCGCGCGGCGCAGCACGCGCACCTGCTCCACCCGGGAGGAACCAGCGGCGCCGGCCGCGGCCAGGGCCTGACGCGCCCGCGCCGGGGACCACTGCTGCACGGCCCGCGCGCAGGCCCGCAGGCGCACGTCGAGTCACGACCGCAGGGCGCGACACGACCCCGCCCGGCCGCGTGGTCCGCGGGACACGTCCAGACCCGCCCACCCGGTCGGCGCTTACGCTGGCGCGGTGCAGCAACCCAGCGACGCCGACTACGAGGCCGTGCTGGCCGCGGTGCCCGAGCAGCTGTGGCGCGAGATCGAGCAGTCCCTGCGCGCGCTGCCGGAGTCCACCGCGGGCAACGAGTGGAAGGGCGGGCACGAGACCCGGCCGGGCGTGCGTCACCTCCCCTACGTCCAGTACAGCCCCGGGATCGAACTGCTGCGCACCCAGCTCAACCGCTCGGGGGTGCTGCTGCCGCACGACTGGGTGCACTGGCACGGGCGCAGCACGTACACCGACGCGGCCTCGATGCGTCAGGCGCCGGTGGCCGACGCGGTGCGCTACCTCGTCGGTCTGCTGCGCAACGAGCGCTTCAACGAGGGCGCCATCGACGCCGAGCTGCGCGTGGGCAGGGTGGCGGCAGCGCTGGAGAACATGAGCGCCTGGCGGCAGCAGCACACCGGCGACCACGCCGACGCCGCCCCGGACAGCGGTGGTGGCTGAGCACGGTCGTCAGGAGGCCACGCGCGGCCCCGGCAGACCCCAGAAGCAGACGCGGTAGACCGGCCGATCGATCTCCCAGCCGGTGTCTCGCGGGTCCACGCCGTCGACGTCCACCTCGGCGTGCTCTCAGGACTCGTCACCGCTCGAACGGGCACGCGCGGTCGCGTCGCTGACCGAGGCGTTCCTCGAAGCCTCCGGGTCGATCCGGCCCCCGTGACCGGCCACCGCCCCGCGGCCGCCGAACGCCCTCCTGCGCGAGGACCTGCTGAGCACCGCCGGTCCCCAGAGCACCGGAGGCCGGGTTCCCCGCCCGCTCCCCCGCAGCCAGCGGTTCCCGGGAGGCCCTCGGGGGGGTTCGCGTCCCCGGTAACGTCCGCCGGGTGGACGAGGCTCCGGGGACACCCGCGCTGTGGTCGGCCCTGCGGCGGGGCCGCCGCGACGAGACCGTCGAGGTGCTGCTGTCGATGCCCGCGGCACAGCGCCGGCGCCTGCGCCCGGCGGTGCGCGCTCACGAGCGCCTCGTCACCGCCCACCCCGACAGCGCCCGCGCCCCCGACCGGGAGTGGTCCGGTCCGCTGCGGTCCGGGCACTGGTCCGCGGCCGCCGCCGCGGTCCTGGCCTGCTCCACGCTGCCGCAGGCGGTGAAGTACTGGCCCTTGGACGTGCCGGACGCCGTCGACCTGCCCAGGGCCTTCTTCCCCGACGACCTCGACGCCTTCGTCGAGGAGTGGTCCGCCCGCTTCCTGCGCAACCCCAAGGCCTGGGACCGCATCCGCGGCCTGGAGGCGATGTTCGACTGGGCGCACCAGGGCCTGGTGCCCGCCCCGACGCAGCGCGGGGCCGTGCTGCACCTCATCACCAGCGTGCCCCGCACCCACACCGGCACCCTCCTGCTGCGCTACCTGGAGCAGCGGCCCTGCCTGATCGAGGTCACCTTCGCGAGGATCTTCGACGTGGACGGCATCGAGGGCGCCTCGCTGGCGCAGCGCGACGAGACCACCCCCTGGCGCAGCCGACGGCTGGACAACCACGTCATCCCGCAGCTGATCCGGCGCGGGCACTGGAGCCGGCAGATGGTCCTCGAGGGCATCGACCGCGCCCTCGGCCGCGGCCAGACGCCGTACCTGCAGCGCTGGTTCCACGGCCTCGCGCAGATCGTCGGTCCCTGACGAACCCGCGGACACGGCGCCGGCTCCGCGCGTCCGCCGCAGGGCGCGGTCGTCAACACGCGGCCGTCGCGGCGGGACGTGCCGCCAGAACGGTGGAGGCCCTGCTGGGCGCCTGCCCGTGGGGCATCCTGGGCCGGTGGAGGAACGCCGCCGCTACCGCCCCCGCGGCGGCGCGGGCCCGAGCCCGTGGTGGCGAGCGGAGGTCGGCACCAGGCCCCTGGAGAGCCAGCGGGCACCACGCCCGGGACCGCTCACCGATGCCGACGACGAGCGGCTGGCCACGCTGCGCCGACGGGTCGTCGAGCCGGTGGTGAGGAGCGTGCTGGAGCCGGAGGAGATCGAGGGCCTGAGCGTGCACTGGGGCGTCGACGGCCGCGAGGGCGACGTCTGGGTGCGCATCGACGTCCCCGACGAGCGGCACGAGGAGCTCCTCCTGTCGCCCTGGTGGGTTCCCGTCCCCGGTGAGCCCGGCGAGGACGTGGACGTGCCCGCCGGGGAGGCCCGGATCGCCGCCCGGCTGGCCGACCGCCTGTAGGACTGGGTGTGCGAGACGGGTTTCGCTCGGGGCCGGCAGCGACGGGCGCGCTACGAGCTGCCCGAGGCGTAGGAGGGCACGACCCGCACCACCGACTCGCCCGTCGCGGCCCTGGCCGCTCAGCGCACCCCCGAGGCGATGCGGCAGCTGTGCGCCGAGAACGACGGCTGCCCGGGCACGTCCGGCTCCATCGAGCACACCCCGCAGCAGGCCCCCGGCCCGCAGCAGGCACCGCGCGAGCTGTGCACGGTGGCGCTGCCGCCCACCCCTTCGCAGGCCGGCTCGCACCTGGTGGTGCTGGAGGGCACCGACGGCGACGGGCGCGCCTACGTCAGCCAGGTGCTCGTCGACCGCGCGCGCCCGAGCGAGGACGACGAGGACGGCGTGCAGGTGCAGGAGCCCGGCTTCTGGCTGGGCGTGCGCTACACCGCGCTGCAGCACGGGCGCGCCTGGAGCTCGGCCGGCCACGGGCCGGTCCAGCCGGAGGTGAATAACGAGCAGGCGCGCCGGGCGTGCACCGACACCGCCTCCTGGCTGTCCCTGGTCGCCACCCGCTGATCCGGGCCGGGGTGCCGTGGGCGGCGGCTCCGCGGGCCCCCGGTCCCGGGTGCGGACCCGTCTCGTCCCGGTGGTCCCGCGCGGAGGGGGCGGTGCACCCCCTGCGGCGCTCAACCCAGGGGGCGCACCGACCTGCGCACCTGCCACAACGCCAGCGCGCCGCTGACCAGGGCACCGGGTGCGACGACCACGGCGGGCAGCAGCACCCCACGGGCGGTCCACCAGCCGACGACGAGGACCACCACGGCGACCAGCGCCGCCGCGGCAGCGGCCGCGACGCTCCAGCTCCAGGCGCGGCGCCGCTCACGGCGCTCGGCGGCCGCCAGCACCGCGAAGGCAGCGGCCGCGGCCAGCGCTCCGCACACCGCTCCCGCCACGGCCCCGATCGCGGCCAGCCCCAGGCCCAGTCCCAGCTCACCCCCGCCGGCGCGCAGGCCCGCCGCTGCCACCGCCGCGCCCGGCAGCGCGCCCGACGCCGCTCCGCACAGCACCCCGCGCAACAGGCCCCAGCCGACCACCGCGTCGAAGAGGCGCTGACGCGAAGCGCCCTCGGGCACCGCCTCCCGGCTCATCCCCCGATGGTGGCAGGAGACGGCGGGCACCGGGCGCCCTTCCGGGACGAGGGCGCAGGCGCCGGCGCCCGGCTCGCCCTGCTGGCCCGGCGCCAGGACCGCCTCACGGCCCTGGCCGAGGAACTGGGGCGGCGGAGGGCAGAGCCCTCGCGCTGCGGCGCGACGTCACCGACGCCGACCAGGTCCGCGCCGCGCTGCAGCAGGTGGTGGACGTCTTCGGGCGGGTGGACGTCGTCGTCAACAACGCCGGTCAGGGCCTGCAGGCCACCGTCGAGGAGGTCGACATCGCCGACGCCCGAGCGGTCCTGGAGCTCAACGTGCTCGCACCCCTGGTGGTGATGCAGGCGGCCGCACCCCTGCTGCGCGCCACCGGCGGCGGCAGCATCGTCAACGTCAGCTCCGGCACGACGCTGGCCGCCGCCCCGGGCACGGGTCCCTGCGCCGCGTCCAGGGCCGCGCTGGAGATGACCTCCGGAGCGCGGTTCGACCCGCCCGAGAAGGTGGCCGAGGCGGTCCTCGAGGTCGTGCGGACCGGTGCCGCGCAGGTCGACGTGGTGCCGGCGGCGTACGGAGGGAGCGCGTGAGCGCTCCACCGCACACCCGGGCCGGGTGCCGCCCGCCTCAGGTCGAGGGAGCACGCCAGCGGGCCAGGTAGGCCTCCAGCGCGGCGGCCTCCTCCGCGCTGACGTCCGGCTCGAAGTCGAGGTCCTCACCGGGGTGGATGCCGGTCCCCGAGCCGGGAACGGTGACGAACCAGGCGCCCTCGTGGCCGAACCAGTGCGCCTGCCCCACCGCGCCGAGCAGTTCCCGTTCACCGGGGTCCTCAGGGTCCTGCACCGAGGTGATGCGCACTCGCTGCCCTTCGCGCCCGTACGGCGGCTGCGGCACCGTCAGGTGCACGCGCCCGCCGTGGAGCGCTGCCGCCGGCACGCCGAAGAGGGCGGCGGCCCCGTCCAGCGCCAGCGCGTGGACCTCGCCCGTGCGCCGGGTGGAACCCACCAGCACCTCTCCGTCGGGACCGGTCACCAGCACCGCGTAGGAGCGGTCCGGCTCGTGGCGCACCCGCGCACGCACCTCGTCGGGGATCTCAGCCACCACGCGATCGTGCACCACCGGCCACCGCTCGCGCAGGCGGTGGGGAGATCCCCTCAGCCCAGGGAGGCGCTGGCCGCCCGCAGCTCCTCGAACGCGGAGGAGACCCGCCCCCACAGCGCTCCGGCGAGTTCCGGGTCGGCGTCCACCCAGGAGGAGTAGCCGCGCTTGAAGGCCATGACCCCCACCTCCCCCGCCAGGTGCGCGGTGCTCTCGGGCACGCCGCGGGCCAGCAGCGCCGTGGCCATGGCCGCGGCCAGGCCGACGCTCTTGAGCGCGTCCCGCTCCTGCAGCTCGGTGCTCGCGGCCACGGCCGCCCTCAGGCGCGGACCGAGCTCGCGGTTGGCGGGACCCATCGCGTCGCAGGCGCGCTCCAGGCCGGCGGAAACCGCCTCCAGGGGGCTGGCCCCGGCGGGAGCCGCGGCGATCCCGTCGGCCAGCAGCCGGCTCAGCGTCTCCTGCCCGGCCACGAGCAGTTCCCGCTTGTCGGGGAAGTGGCGGAAGAACGTGCTCTTGGTGACCCCGGCGCGCTCGGCGATCTGGGTCACCGTCGTCGCGTCGTAGCCCTGCTCGGTGAACAGGTCGACAGCAGCCACCACCAACCGCTCGCGCGCTCCGGGTTCCCATCGTGCCACCGGTCCATCCTAAGTGACGGAACTCTTGTCCCGTCATCGATCGAACACCGGGGGTCCTCATGCGCGTCTTCGTCACCGGCGGCACCGGCACCATCGGCTCCGCCGTCACCGCCGAGCTGCTCGCCCACGGCCACACCGTCCTGGCCCTGGCCCGTTCCGACGCCTCCGCCGAGGCGGTGCGCGCGGCCGGGGCCGAGCCGCTGCGCGGATCCCTCGCCGACCTGGACGCCCTGCGCGCGGGAGCGTCCGCCAGCGAGGGGGTCCTGCACCTGGCCTTCGACCACGACTTCTCCGCCCCCGACGCCCTCACCCGCGCCATCGAGCAGGAGAGCGCCGCCCTGCACGCCCTGGGCGAGGAGCTCCTGGGCAGCGACCGGCCCCTGATCACCGTCTCGGGCACGCCCCGGGCAGCGGGACGCGCTTCCACCGAAGCCGACCCGCTGCCCACCGACGGACCGGTCGGCGGCCGCAGCCGCACGGTCACGGCGACCCTCGGCCTCGCCTCGCGGGGGGTGCGCACCGCAGCCGTCCGCATGCCGCGCACCGTCCACCACCACGGCCGGGGCGGGTTCGCCGGTCTGCTGACCGACGCCGCCCGCCGCAGCGGGGTGGCCGGCTACCCCGGCGACGGCACCCAGCGCTGGCCGGCCGTGCACGCCCTCGACGCCGCCACCCTCTTCCGCCTCGTCCTGGAATCCGCACCGGCAGGCACCTCTTGGCACGCCGTCGCCGACGAGGGCGACGCGGTGCGCGACATCGCCACCGTCATCGGCCGGCGACTGGACCTGCCGGTCCAGCCCGTGCCCGAGGAGACCTTCGGGCCGTTCGGGCCGGTCTTCGCCGCGGACCAGCCCTCCTCCAGCACCCGCACCCGCCAGGTGCTCGGCTGGGAACCCCGGCACCCGGGCCTGCTCCAGGACCTGGAGGGCCTCGAACGCTGAGCGGCGGCGCCGGTCCCGCGCGACGACGGTGAGCGCGACCCCGGGCACGACGACAGGGTGGGGTCGGCCGTCACCTGCGACGGCCTGCCGCTGGTGAGCGTGGTCCGCCGGCGGCTGAGCGCGTGCAGGGACGGACGGGGCGGTGACGCTCACCTCGCCGTCGCCGTCGCCGTCGCCGTCGCCGTCGTCGTCGGCCGAGACGGCGACGCGCGGCAGCGGACTGCGCCAGGATCGGTCCGTGAACGAGATCCGGGCAGGGCACGTCAGCGCCGTCAGCCGCGACGGCGCGCACCGCTTCAGCAAGGGGACCACCGACGCCATCACGCTGCTGGCCGGGCTCGGCGTCGAGGACGACGCCCACGCCGGGACCACGGTGCAGCACCGCTCCCGCGTGGCCGTCGACCCCACCCGGCCCAACCTGCGCCAGGTGCACCTCATCCACGGCGAACTGCACGACGAGCTGAGCGAGCAGGGTTTCCAGGTCGGTCCGGGGCAGCTGGGCGAGAACATCACCACCCGCGGGCTGGACCTGCTCGGCCTGCCCCGCGGCACCCGGCTGCACGTGGGCGAGCGGGCCGTGCTCGAGGTCACCGGGCTGCGCAACCCGTGCGCGCAGATCAACGCCTTCCGGCCCGGCCTGCTCAAGGCGCTCACCCCCCGTGACGCCGACGGCGAGGTGGTGCGCAGGGCGGGCATCATGAGCACCGTCCTCGACGGCGGCCTGGTGCGCGTCGGCGACCCCGTCACCGTCGAGGTGCCCCCGCGACCGTGGGAGCGCCTGCAACGGGTCTGACCGGCGCCGCCGACGAGGCGTTCCCGGCGAGCGTCGTGCGGCGCGGTGGTGGCCACGGTATGGGTCATGCAGCCCCGGGACCCGGGCTGCGCCCGCGCCGGGCCGCGGGAGGGACTGCACGCTCCCGCGCACCGGTGAGTCCGGTGGCGCCGGCGGGTCACCAGGGGGACGGCCCGGATCCCGCCGGAC
The DNA here is from genome assembly GCF_050871925.1 of Kineococcus gurbantunggutensis. Taxonomy (NCBI): domain Bacteria; kingdom Bacillati; phylum Actinomycetota; class Actinomycetes; order Kineosporiales; family Kineosporiaceae; genus Kineococcus; species Kineococcus gurbantunggutensis. The sequence goes on along the minus strand of NZ_JBJLSG010000026.1, from coordinate 29,232 downwards.
CGCGCGGTCCACCCGCCCCGACCCCAGGAGGTCCTCGTGGCACCCCGTCTCAGCCCCTACGCGTCCCTGCCCGGCACCGCCCGCGAGGCGCTGGCGTTCTACCGCTCGGTGCTCGGCGGGGAGGTGAGCACCTCCACCTTCGCGGAGTTCGGCGGCGGCGCCGAGGGCCTCGACCCCGACGGCGTCATGCACGGCCAGCTCGACACCCCCTGGGGCTTCACGCTGATGGTCGCCGACGCGGTGGCCGGGACCGGGGCGCCCCCGGCCGCGGGCGGCAACCTGGCCCTGTGCCTGTTCGGCGACGACCTGGAGCAGCTGGGCGGCTTCTTCACCGGCCTGGCGGAGGGCGGGCGCATCAGCACCCCGCTGCAGGCGCAGGTGTGGGGCGACCACTACGGCGCCTTCACCGACCGGTTCGGCGTCGAGTGGATGGTCGACGTCTCCGCGCGCGCCTGAGCGGGTCCGGGCCGGCGGGTGCGCCGCAGCCGCGCCGTGGCACGCTGAGCGGGCCACACCGGTCCACGTCGCCTGGAGGTCCCGTGCCGGCCCCAGCACCCGGGGACGAGGAGCACCCCGCGCCCGGGGCGCCGGCGCGCGGGGCGTCCGTGCTCGCCGCCGGTCTCGGCGGTGCCGTGCTGATCACCGTGGCGCTCCCGCTCCTGCTGCAGGCGGTGGCCTGGTCCGTCTTCGACCCGGGAGCGGCACCGCGCGGGCACCTGGTCGCGATGGCGGTCCTCGCCCTCTGCGCGCCGGTCTGCACGGCGGGCGCGGTCGCGGCCCGGCAGCGCGCGGACGTGCGCGTCAGCGTGCTGCTCGTCGTGGTCCCGCAGGCCGTGCTGTTCGCGCCCGTGCTGGCCCTGCACCTGCTGGGGCGGGGGTGGTGAGCACGTCGCGTGACGGGCCGCGGGGGCCGTTCACCCGAACGGCGGCGACGCGGCCGGTCGCGGGAATGCCCTCCACCCGGGCCTCCTTGGACCAGGCATGAGCACGATCGGAATCATCGGCAGCGGCAACATCGGCAGCGTCCTGTCCCGGCTGGCCGTCGACGCCGGCTACGACGTCGTCATCGCCAACTCGCGCGGACCCCAGTCCCTCACCGAGCTCGTGGACGGGCTCGGCCCGAAGGCGCGCGCGGCGACCGTGGCCGAGGCCGCCGCGGCCGGGGACCTCGTGGTGGTGACGATCCCGCTGGGGCGCGTCGAGGAACTGCCCGCGGACCTGCTGACCGGCAAGGTGGTCATCGACACCTGCAACTACTACCCGGAGCGGGACGGCGACATCGCCGCCCTCGACAGCCACGAGCTGACCACCAGCGGCCTGGTGCAGCGGCACTTCGCCGGCGCCCGCGTCGTGAAGGCCTTCAACAACATCTTCGCCGAGAACCTCGGGGTCCTGCAGCGCCCGGCCGGTGCGCCGGACCGCACGACGCTGACGATCGCCGGTGACGACGAGGCGGCCGAGGAGGCCGTCGCGCAGTTCATCGACGCGATCGGCTACGACACCTTCGACACCGGCAGCCTCGCCGACAGCTGGCGCTTCCAGCGCGACCAGCCCGCCTACGCCCCCGCCTACACCGAGCACGGCGACCCCTCCGAGCCGCGGCGGCTCACGCAGCAGGACCTGCAGGCCCTGCTGGAGCAGGCGGACCGCTCCGTCCGCTGACCGGCTGAGGACCTCCTCGGCGCCGCGCGGCGGACCCCCCCCGCGCGGTCCCGCGGTGCTGCACGCTTCCTGTGCGGGACGTGCAGCACCGCGCGGCGGCGACGAGGAGCCGACGGTGCTTCAGCCCCCGCGTGCAGCACCGGGGCGTCCGGGGACGCCCGGTGCCCCGAGGTGGCCGGGGAGTTCGGCGACGACGGCGTCGAGGAACCCCCCCAGCGCCCCCGGCTCGGCCGCGGCGGCGATCCAGCGCCGGTAGGACTCCCGCCAGATCGTCAGCACCAGCCCCGCCGCCAGGCTCGCCTCGTCGTGCGCGACGCCCTGCCCGCGCAGGAACCCCTCGACGTGCTGCTGCCACCGCAACTGCTGCACCAGTTCCCGGGCGCGCAGCTCGGGGTTCTCCTCCAGCACGCGTTCCCGGGCGCACTTGTCCTCGGCGTCCTCACCCAGCGACGCGGCGAGCGTGCGCACCCCCTGCAGGAGCCGCGCCAGGGGGGGAACGCCGGTGCCGGCGGCGCTCGCCGCCTCGACGACCTCGGCGAAGACGTCCTCGTCGGCGGCGAACACGGCCTCGCCCTTGTCGCGGACGTGGCGGAAGAAGGTGCGGGTGGACATGTCCGCGGCGTCGGCGATGTCGGCGACCGTCGTGCCCTCGTACCCGCGCTCGTCGAACAGCCGCAGGGCGTGCTCGGCCAGCGAACGCCGGGTGGCGGCCTGGCGCCGTTCGCGGGGGGTGAGTCGCTCCACGACGTCATCTCAGCACACGGCACCTTGACAGCTCGAGTCGAAGTGTCACACTGTGCCAATAAGGCGCGATGAGACGCCTCATACCCACCCCGACAGGAGCCCCCCGTGGACGTCACCGGTTCCACCGCGCTGGTCACCGGCGCCTCCGGCGGCATCGGCGCCGGCATCGCCAGGGCCCTGGCCGCCCGCGGCGCCGACGTCGTCCTCGCCGCCCGCAGCGAGGACGCGCTCGAAGCCCTGGCCGCCGACCTGCGCACCCGGCACGGCCGCGACGCCCTCGCCGTCCCGATCGACCTGTCCACCCCCGACGCCGGCACCCGGCTGCAGGAGGCGCTGGCGGGGCGGCGGGTCGACGTCCTGGTCAACAACGCCGGTTTCGGGCTCAGCGGCCGCCTGGCCGACACCGGGGACCCCTCCCGGCTGAGCGCGATGATCACCTTGAACTGCGTCACGCTCACCGACCTCACCGCCCGGTTCCTGCCCGCCATGGTGGAACGGGGTCGTGGGGCGGTGGTCAACATCGCCAGCATGGCCGCCTACATGCCCGCCCCCGGCTTCGCCGCCTACGCGGCGTCCAAGGCGTTCGTCCTGTCCCTGACGCAGGCGCTGTGGGCCGAGACCCGCGGCACCGGGGTCCGGGTCGCGGCCCTGTCCCCGACGGTCACCGACACCGGGTTCTTCGAGGTCGCCGGGGAGGCTGCGGGCGCGGGGCTGCGCCGGCGCAGCGTCGACCAGGTGGTCGCCACCTTCTTCGACACCCTCGACGCCGACCGCCCCGTCGTCGTCGACGGCCGGCGCAACGAACTGCTCGCCGCCGCGGCCCACCTCACCCCGCGAGGACCGTTCCTGCGCGCGCTGGGCCCCCGCTTCGCCGACAGGGTCTCCGCGGCCCCCTCCCGGTGAGCGTCCGGGCGCGGCCGGGGCGGACGCCCCACCGCGCGCGAGCGCTCCTCGTCGGTGCGCACGGCCGGGCCCCGGCGCGCGCGAGCGGGGCGCAGGGACGAGCATGCAGCGTGTGGAACACCGACACCTCGGCCGCTCCGGCCTGAAGATCTCCGAGATCACCTACGGCAACTGGCTCACCCACGGCTCCCAGGTGGAGAACGACGCCGCCGTCGCGTGCGTGCACGCGGCCCTGGACGCCGGGATCTCCACCTTCGACACCGCCGACGTCTACGCCAACACCGTCGCCGAGAGCGTGCTGGGCTCGGCCCTGAAGGGGCAGCGGCGGGAGTCCCTGGAGATCCTCACGAAGGTCTTCGGCCCGATCGGGCCCAAGGGGCACAACGACACCGGCCTGTCGCGCAAGCACGTGCTGGAGGCCTGCGAGGGGTCGCTGCGCCGGCTGGGCACCGACCACATCGACCTCTACCAGGCCCACCGCTACGACTACGCGACGCCGCTGGAGGAGACGATGCAGGCGTTCGCCGACCTCGTGCGCTCCGGCAAGGTGCTCTACGTCGGGGTCAGCGAGTGGACCGCCGAGCAGTTGCGCGCCGGGCACGCGCTGGCCCGGCAGCTGGGTTTCCAGCTCGTCTCCAACCAGCCGCAGTACTCGATGCTGTGGCGGGTCATCGAGGCCGAGGTGGTGCCGACCTCGCGCGAGCTGGGCGTCTCGCAGGTCGTGTGGTCACCCATCGCCCAGGGGGTGCTGACCGGCAAGTACACCCCGGGCGGCCGCCCGCCCGAGGGCTCGCGCGCCACGGACGCCAAGGGCGGCGCGGACATGATCAAGCGGTTCATGGACGACGACGTGCTCACCCGCGTGCAGCGCCTGAAGCCGATCGCGAGCGACCTGGGCCTGTCGATGGCGCAGCTGGCCGTGGCCTGGGTGCTGCAGAACGAGAACGTGGCCACGGCGATCATCGGGGCCTCGCGCCCGGAGCAGGTCCGCGACAACGCCGGTGCCGCCGGCACCACGATCCCGGCCGACGCGCTGGCGCGCATCGACGAGGTCCTCGGCGAGGTCGTCGAGCGCGACCCGGCGAGGACGCTGGAGAGCTCGCCCAAGCAGCGCGAGGTCTGAGCGCGGCGCCCCACCCGGTGCGCGCGGTTCAGGACGCCCGTGCGCACCGGGCGGGGTCCGCGCGGTACGCCTCGCCCAGCCGGATCACCTCGTCGAGCTTGTCCCGCGTCGCGGTGAGCTCCTCCAGCTGGGCCTGAACGCGCGCGCGCTCGGCGAGCAGCCGCTCGTGCATCTCGTCGGTGAGCAGGCCGTGCTCCACGCAGGGCAGGATCTGCAGGACGGCCCTGCTGCCCAGCCCGGCGGCGTAGAGGTTCTGGATGAACCTCACCCGTTCCACCGCCGAGGGCGGGTAGTGGCGCTGACCGCCGGCGGTGCGCTCGGCGACCAGCAGGCCCTGCTCCTCGTAGTAGCGCAGCGCGCGGACGCTGACGCCCGCCAGCTCGGCGACCTGTCCGATGCGCACTCGTCCTCCCGACGACCCGGCCGGGTGCTCCTCCCCGACCGGGACTTGCACCTGACGTCAACGTGAGGTTCTAGCGTAGCCCGCATGACCACCGCACTCGTCACCGGAGCCAACCGCGGCCTCGGCCGCCACTTCGCCCTGGAACTGCTCGCGCGCGGCGCGACCGTCTACGCCGCCGCCCGCCGACCCGACACGATCGACCTGCCCGGCGCCCGGCCGGTCGCCCTGGACGTCACCGACCCCGACGCCGTCGCCGCGGCCGCCGCGCTGGCCGGCGACGTCGACCTGCTGGTCAACAACGCCGGCGTCTCCACCGGTGCACAGCTGCTCGGCGACCTGGAGGGCGTGCGCGCCGAGATGGACGTGAACTTCTGGGGGACGCTGTCGATGGTGCGCGCCTTCGCCCCCGTCCTGGCCGCCAACGGCGGCGGGAAGGTCGTCAACGTCGCCTCCGCGCTGTCCTGGTTCGCCTACCCGGGCACCGGCGCGTACGCGGTGTCCAAGGCCGCGAACTGGAACATGAGCAACGCCCTGCGCCTGGAGCTGGCCGGGCAGGGCACGCAGGTCACCTCCGTCCACCTGGGCCTGGCGGACACGGACATGGCCAGGGCGGCCGAGGGGCCCAAGACCGACCCGGCCGTGGTCGTCCGCAGGACGCTGGACGCCGTCGAGGCCGGCGAGCTCGAGGTCGTCGTCGACGACTGGAGCGCCATGGTCAAGGCGTCCCTGGCCGAGGACCCGCGCAAGTTCTACGGGCAGTTCCTCACGGCCTGACCCCGCACGACCGCACCCCGCACCCCGCACCCCGGCGCCCGGCCCGGGTGCGGGGTGCGGTCGCGCGAGCGCCGGGGCTCGGCCCCTACGAGGCCAGCCGCTGGCGCGCGCGCCGCCCCGGTTCCACCGGTCCGGCCCCGCCGTCGGGCCGGCTGATCCGGGCCCACACGTCGTCCAGCGACAGGCCCAGGACGCCGGCGATCGCGGCGATGGTGGGGAAGGCGGGGGTGGCCACGCGGCCGGACTCGATCTTGCGCAGGGTCTCGGGCGACAGGCCCGCCTCCAGCGCGACGTCGAGCACCGGGCGCGTGCCGCGGGCCCGGCGCAGCAGGGCCCCCAGGCGCTGCCCGCGCTCGAGCTCGGCGGGGGTGAGCGGCAACCTGACCATGGCGCCGATGGTAGTACCGGTACGATGTTACCGGTATAGTTGTTGGCACCCGAGGAGGGCACCCGTGATCGAGATCCTCAACCCCGCCGAACTGGCCCGCGCCAGGCGCACGGGCGCCCTGGTCGCCACCATCCTGCAGACGCTCAAGAGCCGCACCGGGGTCGGCACCAACCTGCTGGACATCGACCGGTGGACCCGGGACATGATCGTCGAGGCCGGGGCGCAGTCCTGCTACGTCGACTACGCGCCGTCCTTCGGGCGCGGACCGTTCGGGCACTACGTCTGCACCGGCGTCAACGACGCCGTCCTGCACGGCCTGCCGCACGACCGCACCCTCGCCGACGGCGACCTGCTCACCCTGGACCTCGCCGTCGTCCTGGGCGGTGTCGCCGCGGACGCCGCCATCAGCTTCGTCGTGGGCGAGGAGCGCCCCGCCGAGAGCCTGGCGCTGATCGAGGCGACCGAGCGCGCGCTGAGCGCGGGCATCGCCGCGGCCCGCCCCGGGGCGCGCGTCGGGGACCTCTCCCACGCCATCGGCTCCGTCCTCGGCGCCGCGGGTTACCGGGTCAACACCGAGTTCGGGGGTCACGGCATCGGCTCGACGATGCACCAGGACCCGCACGTGCCCAACGCCGGGCGCCCCGGGCGGGGCTACGCGCTGCGGCCGGGGCTGATGCTGGCCCTGGAACCGTGGGTGATGGCCGACACCGCCGAGCTGGTCACCGACGCCGACGGCTGGACCCTGCGCAGCGCGACCGGTTGCCGCACGGCGCACACCGAGCACACGATCGCCATCACCGAGGACGGGGCCGAGGTCCTCACCCTGCCCACCGCGGGCGCACCGCTGGGCTGAGGCCGGGCCACCGGCCGCGCCGACCCCGGGCGCACCGAGGGTTCCGGGGCGGGTTCCGGGGCGGGTTCAGCGCCCGGCCAGCAACCGCGCCTCCACCTCCGCGTCCGGGCCCACCCGCAGCGGCGGCGCGCCGCGCTCGCGGTCCCACGCCAGCACGTCGGCCGCGGTCCGCGTCAGCGCCGTCGCCGGCATCCCCGCCGCGCGCGCCCGCGCGGCGCTGCGCTGCGACATCACCACCCACGAGGGGTCCGGCGCCACCAGCGGCAGCGGCGGGTGCAGCGCGGCGGGGGGCACCGGCACGACCTCCACCTCGCTGCCCGCGGCGTGCGCGCACGCGCGCACCAGACCCGCCAGCGTCGTGGCCGGTTCGGGTCCGACCGCGTTGTAGACCCCGGCGCGCCCGGCGGTCAGCAGCGCCACCACCAGCGCGGCCAGGTCGCGCGAGTCCACCACCTGCACCGGCTGGTCCGGGTCCGCCGGCAGGGCCAGGCGCCCGCCGGCGGCGGCCCGGCGCACCCACCAGGTGAACCGGTCGGTGGGGTCGTGCGGACCGGCCACCACCCCGGGGCGCACGATCGTGGCGCGCGCGCCGCAGCGGGCCAGGACCTCGTCCTCGCACGCCACCTTCAGCGGGCCGTAGGTGTCCTCGTCGACCTCCTCGGTGTCCCGGCGCGGCGCCAGGCGCGGGGACCCCTCGTCCAGGCCCGGCACCGCCCGCAGCCGGTCGTAGACGGAACCGGTGGAGATCAGCAGGTAGCGCCCGAAGCGGCCGGGCCACCGCGCTCCCCCCGGCGCCTCCCCGGCGTCGTCGACGCCGGGGACCCCCAGGGCGTCCAGCACCTGGCGCACGTGGCGGGGGACGTAGGCGCTGACGTCGACCACGCAGTCCCAGCGCGTGCCCGCCAGCGACCCGTAGTCGCCCGGGGCGCGGTCACCCAGCGAGCGCCGCACCCCCGGGAAGAGGTCCGCACCGGTGCGCCCGCGCCCGAACAGCACCACCTCGTGCCCCGCCGCCAGCAGGGCCTGCACGATCGCCCGGCCCACGAAGGCCGTCCCGCCCAGCACCAAGACCCGCACCCGCCGAACCCTAACCACCACCCGCCACGGGCACCCGCCACGGGCACCCGCCCGGCGGGTCGCGGCGCCGGGGTCTGGACATCCGCGGTGCAACCACGGTTGCATGGGGCCGTGGTGATCGGGACGGGACCGGGCGACCCCGGCGCGACCTCCCCCGCGCCCGCGCTCGGCGCCGCCCCCGGCGCCCCGGCCGGGCAGCGGGCGCGCGGGGAGTGGGTGCTGCTCAGCTACCGCGTGCCGCGCGAGCCCTCCACCCCGCGCATCGCGGTCTGGCGCAAGCTCAAGCGCTGCGGCGCGGCGCAGCTGGGCGACGGGCTGGTGGCCCTGCCGGCCGACGCGCGCACCCGCGAGCAGCTGGAGTGGATCGCCGAGGAGGTCGTGGAGGCCGGCGGCAGCGCCGGGGTGTGGCTGGCGCACCCGGCGACCGAGGCGCAGGAGCGGGCCCTGGCGCGGGAGATGGCCGCCGCCCGCGCCGAGGAGTACGCCGCGCTGGGTTCGGCCGCCCGCGCCGCGCTGGAGGCGGGTGCGGCCGAACGCGCCCGGGTGCTGCGCCGGCTGCGCTCGCAGTGGCGCGAGGTCACCCGCCGGGACTTCTTCCCCCCGCCCCAGCGCGAGGTGGCGGCCGCGGCGCTGCACGCCCTGGCCGACGCGGGTGCCGGTGCCGGCGGGCACGCGGCGGCGCGGGAGCGGGTGACGCGGTGAGGTGGGCGACCCGTGCGGGCGTGCACGTCGACCGCGCCGCCTGCGCGTGGCTGATCCGGCGCTTCCTCGACCCCGACGCCGAGTTCGTCTTCGTCACCGACCCCGCCCACCTGCCGGCCGACGCCACGCCCTTCGACGTGCGCGGGGTGGACCTGGGCCACCACGGCGGTGACTGCACCTTCGAGACGGTCCTGCGCCGGTACGAGCTCACCGACCCGGTGCTGTGGCGCATCGCGCAGATCGTGCACGAGGCCGACCTGGACGACGCCTGCTTCGACGCCCCCGAAGCGCCCGGCCTGGACACCGTGCTGCGCGGGCTGTCGCTGATCGGCGACGACGAGGCGACGCTGGCCGTCTCCGGCCCGGTCTTCGACGGGTTGTACGAGTTCCACCGCCGCGCCCTGCTCCTGGGCCGCGAACCCGCCTGAAGCACCCACCCGGAACACCCGCCCGAGCCCACCCGCTCCGGCCCACCCCGGCCCCGACGACCGAGGACCTGCGATGACCACCGACGACACCGCGCGGCCCGCCCGCTCCGCCCGCTCCGCACGCGCCGGCGAGCGGGACCTGGTCCCCTTCGGCGAGGCGGTGCGCACCTGGTTCGCCGTCTCGCTGCAGACCTTCGGCGGCCCCGCCGGGCAGATCGCCGTCATGCAGCGCACCCTGGTGGACGAGAAGCGCTGGATCGGCCAGCAGCGCTTCCTGCACGCGCTGAACTACTGCATGCTCCTGCCCGGCCCGGAGGCGCAGCAGCTGGCGATCTACACCGGCTGGCTGCTCAACGGCACCCGCGGCGGCCTGGTCGCCGGAACCCTGTTCGTCCTGCCCGGCGTCGTGGCGCTGCTGGCGCTGTCGGTGCTGTACGCCGCCGCGGGCGACACCGCCCTGGTCACCGGGCTGTTCGCGGGCCTGGCGCCGGCGGTGCTGGCCGTCGTCGTGCAGGCGGTGCTGCGGGTGGGGAAGCGGGCCCTGGCGCACCGCGCCCTGCTGGTCCCGGCCGTGGCCGCCTTCGTGGCGCTGGCCGCCTTCGGCGCCCCGTTCCCGCTGGTCCTGGCCGGCGCCGCCGCGTTCGGCTGGGGGCTGCACCGCTGGGCCCCGCACGTGCTGGCCGGCGCCGGCGGGAGCCACGGCGGCGCCGGCGCCGGCGGGCCCGCGCCCGTCGTCGCCGACGACGCCCTGCACAGCGAGAGGCCCTCCACCGCCCGCGCGCTCAAGGTGCTCGCGGTCGGGCTGGTGCTGTGGGCCGTGCCCGTGCTGGCCGTGGCGCTGCTCACCGGTGCGGACAGCACCCTGACGCAGCAGGGGCTGTTCTTCTCGGGCACCGCGCTGGTCACCTTCGGCGGCGCCTACGCCGTGCTGGCCTTCGTGGCCCAGCAGGCCGTGGAGCGCTACCAGTGGCTGGCACCGGGCGAGATGGTGCGCGGGCTGGCGCTGGCCGAGACCACCCCCGGCCCGCTGATCATGGTGGTGCAGTTCGTGGCGTTCCTGGGCGCCTACCGCGCCCCGGGAACCCTGGACCCGTGGGTGGCCGCGGTGCTGGCCTCGCTGCTGACCACCTGGGTCACCTTCGTGCCCTGCTTCGTCTTCATCTTCCTCGGCGCCCCCCACGTGGAGCGCCTGCGCGCGAACCGCGCCCTGTCGGCGGCGCTGAGCGGCATCACCGCCGCCGTCGTCGGGGTCATCGCCAACCTGGCCCTGTACTTCGCGGTGCACACCCTGTTCGGCGCCACGACGGCCTGGCGGGCGGGCCCGGTGGACCTGGAGGTGCCGGTGCTCACCTCGCTGCGCTGGACGGCGCTGGCCACCGCCGCCGCGGCCGCCGTGATGGTCTTCGCGCTGAAGTGGTCGGTGCTGCGGGTGCTGGGCGCCTGCGCCCTGCTGGGGTTGGCGACCACCCTGCTCACCTGAACGCGGGCCCCGCTCGCGTCGTCCGCGACCTCCTGGACGACCGGGTGCGCGCCGGGGTGCCCGCGCCGGCGCCGGCGCTGCTCACCCGCCGGCGCACGACGGTGTCACCGGCGCCGCGGCGGGACGGCACCGCTGGCTACGCTGCGTCGCGTGGAACCCACGGCGCGGCGGGCGGCGAGCAGCGGTACCGAGCCCCCCGGGCCGGCCGGTGAGCTGCTGGACGCGTTCGTGCGCACGGTGCTGGCGTGCCCACCGGCCACCGCCGCCGCCGTCGGCGCCGAGCTGGTCTCCGTGCTGCGCGACGAGCGGCCCGAGTGGCGCGCCCGCTTCGAGGGGCTGCTGGCCGCGGTGGAGGCCCGGGCGGCCGGGCGCGGTTCGACCTTCGCGGCGCTGGGGGACGACGAGCGCCTGAGCGTGCTGGAGGAGCTGGAGGATGACGAGGACCACCGCTCCGCCTGCGACCTGATCGGCGACCTGCACCTGGCGGCACCGGCCTCCTGGGAACGGCTGGGCTGGCGCCCCGGCGCGGACGCCGGGGGTGCGGCGCGGACGGGCACCGGCGTGCGGGTCGCCGCCGGGGCGGACGCGCCCGCGGACGCGCTGGCCTCACCGCCGCAGGTCGAGGACCGCTACGACGTCGTGGTGGTCGGTTCCGGGGCCGGCGGCGGGATCGCGGCCTGGTTGCTGGCCCGGGCCGGGCGGCGCGTGCTGCTCGTCGAGCGCGGCGGGTGGCCGGCGACCGCCGACCTCGCGCGCGACCACCTGCGCAACCCCCGCGCCGCCACCGGCCTGGACCCGTGGACCGGGCCGCGCGGCACGGCCGACCCGCGCACCCTGCTGACGGGGGCGGGTCCCGCCGTGCTGCGCCCCGGCGACGGCGGCTGGAACGCCAACGCGATGCTGCTGGGCGGGGGCACGCGCGTGTACGGCGCCCAGGCGTGGCGCTTCTGCCCCGAGGACTTCCGGATGGCCTCGCGCTACGGCGTGCCCGACGGCAGCGCGCTGGCCGACTGGCCGCTCGACTACGACGACCTCGAGCCGTACTACGACGAGGTCGAGTGGGCGCTGGGGGTCAGCGGCCGGCCCGGCGGGGACCCGTGGGCCGGCCCGCGCACGCGGGGCCTGCCGATGCCCGCGCTGGGCGGTGGCTCCCAGGCCCGGGTGCTGGCCGACGGCGCGCGCGCCCTGGGGCTGGGCACCACCGCGGTGCCGCTGCTGGTGAACTCCACGCCCCGCGCCGGGCGCGCGGCGTGCGTGCGGTGCGCGCAGTGCGTGGGTTTCGCCTGCCCCGTCGACGCCAAGACCGGCACCCACAACACCGCCCTGCCCTGGGCGACGGCCACCGGCCGCTGCACCGTCCTGCCCGGCACGCGGGTGGAGCGGGTGCTCGCCTCGCGCCGCGACCGCGTGGAGGGCGTGGCCCTGGTGGGGCGCTGGGCGGGCGCGACCTGGCGGCGCGCGGTGCACGCCGAGGAGGTGGTCCTGGCGGCGGGGGCGGTGGAGACGGCCCGGCTGCTGCTGGCCAGCGCCCACGACGCCGACCCCGCCGGCCTGGGCAACGGCACCGACCAGGTCGGCCGCCACCTGCAGGGCCACGTGTACGGCGGGGCCACCGCCGTCTTCGCCGAGGAGGTCGTCGACCTGCTCGGGCCCGGGCCCTCCATCGCCACGTGCGACTTCCGGCACGGCAATCCCGGCCTGGTCGGCGGGGGGATGCTCGCCGAGGAGTTCGTGCCCACCCCGGCCGCCACCCGCCGCTGGCTGGTCTCCTCCGGCTTCACGCCCCGGCACGGGCCCGCGGGGCGCGACGGGCTGGACCGGCTGGCGCGCCGCGTGGTGCGGGTCGTGGGCCCCGCGCAGGAGGTGACGACGGCGGGATCGCGCGTCCGGCTGGACCCCGGCGTGCGCGACGGCGACGGCAACCCCGTCGCGGCGCTGTCCGGCGGCGTGCACCGCGAGGACCGCCGCACCCAGGAGTTCCTCTCCGCCCGCGCCGCGCAGTGGCTGCACGCCGCCGGGGCCGAGCGCATCGCGCCCCTGCCGGTCCTCGCGCCCTGCGGCGGTCCCAGCGCCGGGCAGCACCAGGCGGGCACCGCGCGCACGGGCAGCGACCCGGCCACCTCGGTGACCGACCCGTTCGGCCGGGTGTGGGGCTACCGCAACCTGCGCGTCGTCGACGCCTCCCTGCACGTGACCAACGGCGGGGTGAACCCGGTGCTGACCGTCATGGCGGGCGCCGCCCGCATAGCCGAGCACGTGCTCACCGGGCGCACCCGGCGCCGCAGCGGCTGAGCGGGCCCCGGGGGGCGCCGGACCGCCGGGAACCGGGGCCGGCCCTGGACGCCGCGGCGCCCGGCGCCGGCCGTCGCGGGGACGGTCGGCACCGGGCGCCGTGCAGCGGTGGGGCGTCAGCGCAGGGCGGCCGCCGCGGAGGTGGCGCCGTGGCGCAGCACCTGCTCGGCGCGCCCGGTGATCCGGGCGCCGCGGGGGTGCTCGAGCCGGTCGAGGAAGCGGTCCAGCTCGCGCACGGCCTGCTGCGGGCGCGAGGCGTCCAGGTGGCGCTGGGCGTTGCGCGCGTGCGCGCGCAGGGTCTTGACCAGCGGCCCGGTGACCTCGCCCCGCGCGGAGAGCTCCTCCAGCCGCGCGGCCAGGAGCCCGGGCGTCGGGGCCAGGAGGTCCGGCACCGGGATCCGAGCGGGGTCGGTGTCGGAGGCGAGGTGGAAACCGGGGTAGGAGGGCTGGTTGTAGGCCGTCTGCTGGCGGGCGACCTCCGCGCGGTACTGCACGTCGTGCAGCAGCGTGTACAGCTTGCGGTCCGTCACCTCGGTGCTGAGGAAGATCCGCAGCGCGCTGCTGTCGGTGGTGCGCAGCACGAGCTCCTCGCGCCAGTCGCCGAAGAGGTCGGCGACCAGGGACGGGTTGCCCTTGGTGCCGTTGTTGGTGAGGGTGCCGGTGGCCTCCAGCAGCACCCCGCGGGTGCGGTCGCGCACGAGGGGGGTCTGGGCGCCGGAACCCTCGACGATCTGCGTGGTGCCGTCGCCGGCCCAGCGGATGGACTGGTTGGTGCCCGGCGTGGCCGCGTCCAGCCGATCGCCCTCCGCGCTGAGCAGGCCGGTGCCGAGGGTCCCGTCGGGCATGCCGGCCCACACCTCCAGCCCGCGCCGCCCGGGCACGACGTCGCCGACCATCCCGCGGCCGGTGTCGCGCCCGGAGTAGGTGCCGAAGATCGTCTCGCCGGTCGCCGCCTCGCGCAGCGCCATCCCGTAGGGGGCGGAGGTGCCGCCCTCGTGGACGGTGAAGATCTCCAGGCCCGGGCGGTCGGGGTCGATGTCGGTGACGTGCAGGGCGTCGCCGTGGCCGAGCCGGGCCTCGGCGCCGGGGTTCGCCGACCCCGCCGGCAGCGTGGCGGTGGAGGAGTACAGCAGGGAGCCGTCGTCGTCGAGGGTGGCTGCGCCGTAGACGACCTCGTGCTTGCCGTCGCCGTCGACGTCGGCGGCGCTGAGGGAGTGGAACCCCTGCGTGGTGAGCTTCCCGTACACCGGGTCGGTGCCGTCGCGCCCGTGCGGGCCGTCGTTGAACGGGTTGGTCATGGGGGTGAAACCGCTGTCGACGAACCAGCGCTTCGAGAGCTCCCGGCCGTCCCAGTCGTAGGCGGCCACCGTGGTGCGCGTGTAGTAGCCGCGGGCGAAGACGGCCGAGGGGCGCCGGCCGTCGAGGTAGGCGACGCCGGAGAGGAACCGGTCGACGCGGTTGCCGGGCTCGATGCGGCTCATGGCGTAGTCGCCCCACAGCAGGCCGTCGTCGGTGCGCCCGGGTTCGTACGCGACCGTCTGCAGCTCGCGGCCGGTTCCGGCGTCGAAGACCGACAGGTACTCCGGCCCGTCGAGGATGAAACCCTCGAAGGCGCGCAGCGCGTTGCGCGCGGAGCGGCCGGGGGCGTACACGTCGATGAAGTGGTCCGCCAGCGCGGCGGCGTCGGCCTGCGAGAGCGGGTAGGCGTAGCGGGGCGCCAGGCCCAGGGCCTGCTCGACCGTGGCCGGCCAGTGCCCGGCGACGACCTCGGGGTGCGCGTGCCAGCCGCGCAGCACCCCGATGAGGTGATCGCGGTACTGCGCGGCGCTGAGCCGGTAGTCGTCGCCGTGCCGCACCCCCGCCGCGACGTCCCGGGGCAGCAGGGTGATCGGCGCGGTGGAGACGGGTCTCCCGTCGGCGTAGCGGGTGCTGCGGGTGCCGGGCGCGGTCTTGAGCATGAGTTCCGCGCGGCCGTCGCCGTCGAAGTCCTGCACGAGGAACTGCGTGTAGTGCGCTCCGGCGCGGATGTTCACGCCGAGGTCGAAGCGGGCGAGCAGGGTGCCGTCCAGCTCGTAGGTGTCCAGGTAGACGGTTCCGGTGTAGCCCACCTGCGAGACGTCCTTGGAGTTGGACGGGTCCCACTTCACGACGAGCTCGAGCTGCCCGTCGCCGTCGACGTCCGCGGCGCTGACGTCGTTGGCGGAGTAGGTGTACGCCTCCCCCGCGGGGGTCCTGCCGTCGGCCGGCCTGCTCAGGGCGACGTCCAGGGAGGCACCGCCCCACGGCTGCGCCTCGCCGCTGGGGCCGGTCTCGCGGCCGCCGGCGAGGGGGACCACGCGGTAGCGGGAGGTGGTCCTGCCGGCGGGGTCGAGCCAGTTGGTGCTGTCGGTGACCGTGGCGACCAGCGCGCCGTCGCGGTAGACGCGGAAGTCCGGTCCGCTCAGGCCGCGCGCGGTGGTGCCGGTGACCTCGGTGCCCAGCAGCCGCCACGACAGGTACACCCCGCGGTCGGTGGCCGCGGCGACCAGGCCGCGGTCGAGCCACTCCAGCTGGGTGCGGCCGCCGGCCGCGCCACCACCGGTGGCACCACCGGTCGCGGTGCCGGTCGCGGTGCCGGTCGCGGTGCCGGCGGGTGCCGGGGCGGGGGTGGCCGAGGCGCTGCCGGCGCCCAGGGCCAGGCCCGCCACGAGGGCGACGCTCGCACCACCGCACAGGGCCAGGCGGCTCGCTGCCGCCCGGGGAAGGAGCTTCATCGTCGAATCCTTCGTCCGTGAGGGCCCGGGGGTGCGGCACCTGCGCCGTGAAAGGATTCAGTAGCCGCCGGCCCTCTTCCGCGCCGACCCTACGAGGCGGCGGGAGCTGCTGGCAAGCGCTTACCAGAGTGAGGCGTCGGTCGGCAGCGCACGGCGCGCGGCGCGACCGCCGGAACGCGGTCGAGACGGGGTCGAGATCGGCGTGCCCCGCGGCCGGCGCCTCGGGGAGGATGGGGCGTGGACGTCCCGTCGATGATCATGGGTGCGGCGATCGCCTCGGTGGTCTGGATCGCGCTCTGGCCGCGCAAGGGGGCCGACGAACGCGGTGACGGGTCTTGAGCACCCGGCCCACCGGTGGGGCTGACCGCGGCGACCTCGCGGGGCCGGCGGGGAACGGGTCGCGGCCCGGCTGCGTCGAAGCGCCGTGACCCCGCGCCTCGTCGTCCCGGTCGGACTGGTGGCCCTCCTGCTGGTGAGCGCGTGCGGGCAGCAGGCCGCTGCGCCCGGTGGCCCGCCCGCCGGCGCTGCACCCGCCGCCGAGCCCTCCGCCGAGCCGGCCGACGTCGCACGAGTCGACCTGGTGCCCGACGAGCACCCCGGGCCCTTCCGGACCACCGGCTTCGTCCTGCAGGACGCCGGCCACGGCCCGCAGCTGTGCGCCGGCGGGATCGCGACCTCGCTGCCCCCGCAGTGCGGGGGCCCGGACCTGATCGGCTTCGACTTCTCCGCGATGCCCGCCGGCTCCTACGAGTCGGTGCTGGACAGCCGGTACGGCTCCTTCGTCCTCACCGGGGTGCCGCAGGGCGAGGCGATCCGGCTCACCGCGCCCGCCCGGCCCGCCGGCCCCGCCGACCTCCGCGAGCAGGTGCGCGCACCGGAGCCGTCCTTCGCCAGCCCCTGCCCGGAACCGGAGGGCGGGTGGCGGGCGGTGGACCCGGCGCGGGCCACCGAGGAGGCGCTGCAGACCGCCTCGGTGCGGGCCCGGGCCGTGCAGGGGTACGGCCTGCTGTGGATCGACCGGTCGATGCTGACCGGGGAGGAGATCGCGGCGGAGGCGGTCGACGACCCCTCGCGCTACGTCCTGAACGTCTCCACCACCGGGGACCTCGCCGAGATGGAGGCCGCGGTGCGCGCGGTGTGGGGCGGCGCCCTGTGCGTCAGCGCCGCCGCGCGCTCCGAGGTGGAACTGGCCGCAGCGCGCGACGCGCTCGACGAGGACGACCCGTCCGCTGCGGGGCTGGTGCTCGTGGACCTGCAGACGGACGCGGTGGCCGGGCAGGTCGCTGCCACCGCCCTGCTGGCCCGAGAGGCGGACCAGCGTCGCCTGGACGAGCGGTTCGGGGCCGGTGTCGTGCGCCTGAGCAGCCTGATGCGTCCGGTCTCGGGCTGAGGCGGGCGGCGCGGGGCCTCGGTGCCGGCCCCGCCCGCTCCCGGGGGCGCCGTGACCGCGGGTCCGGTCAGTCGTCGAAGACGGACCAGCAGATCGCGTTGCGCCTGGCCTGATCGTCGAGCACCAGGGCCCGGACGCGCTCCGGGAGCCGCTCGCGCTGCCAGTCGCGCTCGCGCCGCCCGGCGGCGGGACCGGCCGCGCCCGCGGCCCGTGCCGCCTTGATCGCGTAGGCGGCGGCGCCGAGGTCGTGCTCGGGCACGTGCGGCACGCACGCGGCCTGGCCGGCGGCGTACGCGGCGTGGCGAGCGGCTCCCCGCAGCGGGCGAGCCGCCCCCATCGCGTGGCCGCCGCGGGCCCGGGCGTCCATCACCCCCGTCCTCCCCTCGGCCCAGGCGCGCGCCGCCTCGACGGCCTCGCGCGGCCGGGTGTCCGAGGGCTGTTCGTCCTCGAAGAGGTGCAGGACGTGGTCGGCGCACTCGGCGGCCCACAGGGCCAGGAGCCGGTGGTCCCCGTCGGTGAGTCCTCCCCCGCGGCGGATCGTCACCAGTCGCGGGTCGCGGACCTCCGGCAGGATCACGTGACCAGCGTGCCAGGGACGGGTGGGTGTGCGGTCAGGTGTTGAGGTGGTCGGCGAAGGCCGACAGGTCGTCGTCCTCACCGACCCGCCACGCCTCCACCCCCGGTGCGGCCAGCACGGCGTCGATCAGCGCGGCCGGGCCGCCGACGAGGGTGGAGTCCAAGTCGATCTCGCTGGCCAGGCACCAGGAGCGGTCCGCCGGCCAGATCAGGTTCGGCGACTGCGGACGGAAGCAGTCGTCGGTGACCTGATCACCCGTGCTCAGCGCGGCGTGCAGCGGGCCGGCGAACAGCAGGTGGTCGCGCCCGGGCAGCGACAAGCGCGGGGCGTTCAGCGCTTCCTCGACCACGTCGGGCAACCGCGTCCACACCGGCGCCCGCGGGTGGGGACCGGGTCCCTCGTGGAAGGCGATGAGCAGGGTGCCGGAGCCGGTGAGCCAGCCCCAGCCGTCCCACAGCGCGTGGTAGCACGCCCGCCGCCCCGCGTGGTCGGCGGTGAAGGGGACCAGGAGGTCCAGCAGCGGGCTCAGCACCTGCGGGGCCAGGCAGCCGCGCTCGACCCGGACCTGTTCCCAGCGACCTTCCCCGGACAGGGGCAGGCCGGCCGTGCCCGGGGCGGGGGTGGTGATCGACTCCCACTGCACCAGGGCGTGGGCAGTGCGCCCGGTGCGGGCGCAGACCCCGGCCCAGGTGGTCGGCTCGGCCGCTGGTTCCGGGTCCACCGGGTGCAGGACGCGGGCGTAGGCGGCGTAGCCGCGCGGCACGGTGAGGCCCACCGCGCCGAAGGCACCGGACAGGCGCGGGGCGATCCAGTCGCCCGCGGCGGGGTCCGGCACGGCGTGGAGACCTTCCATGCTCACCGGCCCATCGTGCCTGCCGCGACCCCCCGGAAACAGGGGCACCCGCTCCCCGGCGAGCGCGAACGGGGGGGCGGGCCGGACACCGGAACCGGAGGACCCGGCTGAGGGCCGTCGGGACCGAGGAGCGCGGGCGCACCCGAACACGCCCTTCCCCGATCGACCGGCGCTAGCGTGGTCCGCACCGGCCCGGACCGCGGCGAGGAGCCAGAGCGCATGACCGCACCAGCGGAGCAGCCCGCAGCCGATCCCCGCACCGCACGCTTCGGCCGGCTCGTCGAACGCGACGACGGCGCCGACTTCCCCTACTACCGCGACGCCCCACCGCGCATCAGCGCCGGGCAGTGGCTGCTCGTCGTCGCCGCCTGCGCGGTCGGCTTCGCGGTGCTGGCCCTGACCCCGCAACCGGACGACTACCTCGCCCTCGTCCCGCGGATCCTCTTCGCCGCCGTCCCCCTGACCGTGCTGGCCCTCGTCGCCGCCCGGTCCGGCCGCTCGTGGCGGGCGCTGTTCCGCCCCGTGCACGGCCGTGACGTCCTGACGGTGATCGCCTTCGCCGCGCTGAACCTGGCCGTCACCTCGGTCCTGGCCCTGATCGTGCGCGCCCTCTTCGGCGCCACGGCCAACAGCGCCACGCAGGGCCTGGACCAGCTCAGCGCCGGGGAACTGACCGCCTTCTACCTCGGCACCGGCGTCCAGCTGCTGGGCGAGGAACTCTTCACCATCCTGCCGTTCCTGGCCGTGCTGACCTGGCTGCACACCCGCACCCCCGGTCGCACCGGGGTGCCCCGCACCCGCGCGGTGCTCGTCGCCTGGCTGGTCACCGCGATCTGGTTCGGCGCCGCGCACCTGCCCACCTACGGCTGGAACCTCGCCCAGGCGCTCGTCGTCATCGGCGGCGCCCGCCTGGTGCTGACCCTGGCCTACCTGCGCACCAAGAACCTCGCCGTCTGCACCGGCGCGCACGTCCTCAACGACTGGTCCACCTTCACCTTCGCCCTGCTCACCTCCGGCACCGCCGCCGGCGCGGCGAGCGCCGGGACCTGACCCGGCGAGAGCGGCACGTCGCTCTCGTCCCGCCGTCCACGCGGTCACGGCGCCCTGCGCGAGCACGTGGGAGACCCGCTCCGCGAGCCCCCGGCCAGCTGCTGGTTCCCGGCGCTCGACGCGGTGTCAGTCGTGCGCCGCGGCCTCCGCGCGGTGCAGCCAGTCGACGAGCAGGCCCCGTTCGGCGGCGTTCAGCCCGGGCAGCTCCGGCGCCATGGCGCGAAAGGCCACGAGCGTCGCGGCGCTGGCCTGCTCGGCCGCGGCGGGTGCACCGGCCGAGGCGGTGTCCTGGACGAGCACGGCGGCCACCACCGCCTCCCACATCGAGGCGGCCAGCTGAGGGTCCCGCTCACCGGCGGGGGTCGCCAGCAGGGTCTGGATGACACCGGTGCCCGCGGACTGCACCAGGTCGACGCAGCGCTGCTCCGGCACGCGCAGGCGCCCGGCCAGCGCCACCCGGTGCACCCGCGCGCGCAGCACCGCCAGCCCCGCCCGCGCCGCTCCCGAGCGCAGCACCCGTGCCGGGTCGCCCAGCAGCCGGAAGACCTCCGGGTTGGCCACCCCGAAGTCCACCTGCGCGAAGAAGGCCGAGCGCAGGTCCTCCAGCGGGTCCGCGCCGCGCCCGGCCTCGTCCCGCGCGGCGCGCGCCTTGGCCGCCACGAACTCCTGCGCGGCCCGCTCGGCGACGGCGTCCAGCAACCCGTCCTTGTCCCCGAAGACGCGGTAGATCGTCGGAGCCTGCACGCCCGCGGCGGCGGCCACCGCCCGGGTGGTCACCGCCGCCGGTCCCTGCTGCGCCAGCAGGTCGGCTGCCACGTCGATGAGCCGGCTGCGCACGGCGTCCCTACCGGTGGACGCGCCACCGGGCGCGTGCGGACCTGCCTCGAGCGTCATGTTGCCAACGATAGCAAGCGGGTGGTACCACTGTGATTCCAGCGTTCCCACAATTTCGATACCAACGATAGCGAGGCTGCGATGATCGTCGTCACCGGCGCCACGGGCGCGCTCAACGGCGCCACCACCGAGCACCTGCTCACCCGCTTCCCCGCCCGGGAACTGGTCGTCGTCGCCCGCGACCCCGCCAAGGCGGAGCGCTTCGCCCAGCGGGGCATCGCCGTGCGCCACGGCGACTACGCCCGGCCCGACACCCTCGTGCCCGCCTTCGCCGGCGCCGACCAGCTGCTGCTGGTCTCCTCCAGCGACCCCTTCGCCGACGCCGTCGCCCTGCACACCGCCGCCGTGGACGCCGCGGTGCAGGCGGGCGTGGGGCGCGTGCTCTACACCAGCCACCAGGGAGCCTCGCCCGGGACGCCTTTCGGGCCCGGTCGCGACCACGCCGCCACCGAGGCCGTGCTGGAGCGCTCCGGCCTGCCGTGGACGTCGCTGCGCAACGGCTTCTACGCCCACAGCCTCACCTGGCTGGCCGGTGACTGGCGCTCCACCGCAGCCATCGCGGTGCCCGCGGACGGGCCGGTGTCGTGGACCGCGCGCGAGGACGCCGCCGAGGCGGCAGCGCTCGTCATCGCCGAGCTCGCTGCCGGCGGGACCGGTCTGGACGGTCCTCTGACGCTGACCGCCGAGGAGGCGCCCACCTTCGCCGACATCGCCGCCCAGCTCTCGCGGGCCACCGGACGGCGCATCGAGCGCGTCCTGCTCGAGCCCGAGCAGTGGCTCGCCGCCCAGGTGCGCGCGGGGCGCCCCGAGGCGGTGGCGCGCTTCACCCTGGGCGTGTACCGGGCCGCCGCCGGAGGTTTCTTCGCCGGCACCTCACCGCTGCTCGCCGACCTGCTGGAACGCCGGCCGGCCCGCGCCCTGGACGCCCTGACGACTCCGTGACGACGTCCTGACGACGTCCCGGCCGCTCGACGTCGCGCGACACCCGGCGAGCCCCGAAGGGGCACCTCCCGCGCGAAGCGCGGGGGCGTGGGGAACACGCCGCTGAGACCAGGGGCGGGGAGCCGGCGCTGGTACCGGACCCCCCGCGACGCCCGGACCCGCCCCCTACTCGCCCAGCTGACGCCGCAACCACGCCGCGCGGGCGGCGACGGCGTCGCGGGAGATCGCCGCGGACGGTGCCACGACGTCGAACCCGTGGAAACCGCCGGGCCAGACGTGCAGCTCACCGCGGCCGCCGGCCTGCCACAGGCGGCTGGCGAACGCGACGTCCTCGTCCCGGAACGTCTCGGCCGAGCCGACGTCGATGAAGGTGGGCGGCAGGCCGGACAGGTCCGCGGCGCGGGCGGGCGCGGCGTAGGCGGACACACCCGGCCCGCCGCGCACGCCCTCGCCGAGGAGCGCGTTCCAGCCGGTCTCGTTGGAGCGGCTGTCCCAGACACCGCGGCCGCGCATCTGGCGGGCGGAGGGCGAGTCGTTGCGGTCGTCGAGCATGGGGCTCAGCAGCAGCTGTCCCGCGATCGCCGGCCCCCCGCGGTCACGGGCCAGGAGGGCGACGCCTGCGGCCAGCCCACCGCCGGCGCTCATCCCCGCGACGACGACGCGCCCGGGGTCGAGGTCCAGCTCCTCGGCGTGCTCCGACAGCCAGAGCAGGCCGGCGTAGCAGTCCTCGACGGGACCCGGGTGGGGGGTCTCGGGCGCGAGCCGGTACTCGACCGAGACCACCGCCGTGCCCAGCGGTGCGGCCAGGTCCAGCACCTCCGGCAGGCCGAACCGGTTGTCGCCGACGATCATCCCGCCGCCGTGGACGAAGTAGACCGCCGGGACCGGCGTGCGCACGTGCCGCGGGAGGCAGAGGAGCAGGGAGACGTCCGGGGCCCCGGCCGGACCGGGCACGCTCCTCTCCTCCACGCGGTAGGCGCCCTCGCGCGACAGGAGCTCGTCGGTCGGGGCCGGCACACCGGGGACGGGCCGGCGCATCCGCACGATGGTGTCCGGGCGGTACGCGTCCGGGGGACGCGTGCTCGTCAGCACGTCCACGACGGGGGCGAGTTCGGGGTCGAAGGGCGGGGGTGGCCCGACCGGCGGGAGCGGGGACGGTCCGGTGACGTGACTGGTCACGGTTTCCTCGTCGTCGGTGTGCCTGCGGGGAGCGGGGCCGGCGCGGGGCGGCGGTTCCGACGCCGCCCCGCCGTCGGCTCAGACGGTCGGGACCGTGCCGCCGTCGATGACGTACTCGGCGCCCACGATCGCGCTGGCACGGTCGGAGACGAGGAACCCGACCAGGTCGGCGATCTCCTGCGGCTGCGCGAACCGTCCCAGCGGCACCCCGCCGAGGGAGTCGTAGATGCTCTGCTTCGCCGCCTGCCGCGTGATCCCGCTGCCCTCGGCGATCCGGTCCACGAACCGCTCGTAGGCCTCGGTCTCGATCCCGCCGGGACTGACCGCGTTGACCCGCACCCCGCGGGGCGCGAGCTCGTTGGCCAGACCCTTGCTGTACGTGCGCAGCGCCGCCTTGGCCGCCGCGTACGCCAGGGACGCCTCGTACAGGGGCTGCTCGCGCTGGATCGAGGTGAAGTGCACCACCACGCCCGAGCCCGCCTGCACCATCGCCGGCAGCAGCGCCCGGTCCAGGCGCACCGCGCCCAGGAGGTTCAGGTTCACCTCGGTCAGCCACTGCTCCTCGGTGATGACCGCGAACCCGCCCGGGGGCGTCGAAGCGCCCCCGACGACGTGCACGAGGACGTCGAGCGCGCCGACGGACCCGGCGATGCGGTCCGCCACGAGCTGCGCGCCCTCGATGCTCGCGGTGTCCGCCGCGATGAACCGGTCAGGACGCTCGTAGCCCTCGGGCACGGTGCGGGCCGTGGTCCACACGTCCGCGCCCATCTGGCGCAGGCGGGCGACGACGGCCTTGCCCGCCCCCTTGGAGCCACCCGTGACGAGCGCGCGGCGGCCGTCGAGACGGTCGCGTTCCTCGCTGGACATCCTCCCTCTCCCCTCTGACGATCTGCGGTGCGGTGCGGTGCGGTGCGGTGCGGGGCTCAGGCCTCGTGGTCGGCGATGACGAGCTCGGCGATCAGGCCCTCGCGCAGCGTGAACCGGTGGTCGAGCTCGGCGACGCCGCCGGGGAAGGTGCCCTCCAGGCGCAGGGTCACCACCCAGTGCTCGTCGTCGACGCGGCGGGCGCCGGTCTGCTCGGTGGTGTACTCGAACTCGGCGCCGGCCTCGCGCACGAACGCGTGCACCTGCTCGCGCCCCCGGAAGGTCTCGTCCTGGTCGACGACCACGACGTCCTCGGCGAGGAACGCCGAGGCCGCGTCGGCGTCGTGGACGGTGCTGGCGGCCAGGAAGTCGCGGACGGTGCCCGGGAGGGCGTCGGCGCGGGGGTCGGTGCGGGGGTCGGTGCGGGGGTCGGGGCGGGGGTCGGTGCGTGTCATGGGTTCACCGTGCGGCCTCGCGGCGCCGGAGGGTCAAGCGCTGGACCCTCCCCCGGGGGGAGCCCCCACACTGGCGCGGTGCTGACCATCGGGGAGTTCTCGCGCCTGACGCACCTGAGCGTGCGCACCCTGCGCCGCTACCACGAGGGCGCCCTGCTGGAGCCGGCCGTGGTGGACGAGGCCACCGGTTACCGCTACTACTCCGTCGAGCAGATCCCGACCGCCCAGGTCATCAACCGCCTGCGCGAGCTCGACGTCCCCCTGAGCGACGTGCAGCGCATCCTGCGCACGCCCGACCCCGGCGTCCGCTCGGCCCTGGTCGCGCAGCACCTGCAGCGCCTGGAGGAGCAGCTGGACCGCACCCGGGCCGCGGTCACCTCGCTGCGCCGCCTCCTCGCGCCCGGTCCCGCGCCGATCGAGGTCGAGCTGCGCGCCGAACCCGCCCGCACGGTCGCGGCGGTGCAGGCCGTGATCGGTGACCGCGACGTCGAGGCGTGGTTCGCCGGTGCGATGGCCGAGCTGGAGGCGGCCGTCGGTGACCGCGTGAGCGGACCGCCGGGCGGCACCTACGACGACGCGCTGTTCGAGCAGGGCCGCGGTCGCGTGCTGGTCTACCTGCCGACCGCCTCCCCGCCGCGCACCGGGCGGGTTCGCGCCGTGACCCTGCCGGCGGCGGAGCTGGCGGTGACCACCCACGTCGGCGAGCACGACGGCGTGGAGGTCACCTACGGTCAGCTCGGGAGCTGGGTCGTGCAGAACGCCATGTCGGTGGCGGGACCGGTGCGGGAGGTCTACCGCGTCGGGCCCCGGGACGTGAGCGACCCGGCCGCCTGGCGCACCGAGATCGGGTGGCCGGTGTTCCGCGTGACGTGAGGACCGGTGGACAGCGGACCGCCGGTCAGCGTGCGGCCAGTTCGGGCCGCACCGCCAGGACCGCCTCGACCTCGGCGCGCAACCGCTCGTGCGCGAACGGCGCCAGGCCCAGCCGGTCCGACAGGCGCACGGCCAGGCGCGCGAACAGCGCCACGCTCGCGCGCAGCGCCGCGGCGGTGTCCACCGCGTCGAAGCGCCCCCAGCAGCCCTGCAGCTCCGCGCGCACGTCGGCGTCCATCCACCACCCCATCCCGGTGCCCAGGTGACGGGTGTCGAAGCCGGGGCCGTGGCGGGCGCGGTGGTCCCACTCGACGAGTAGCAGCAACTGCTCCTTGAGGTCCCGGTCGCGCACCTCGGCCGTCCACAGCTCCTCGCGCACGGCGGCCTTGGCGCACATCAACGCCGCCGCGTACCCCCAGTGCAGCGCCTGCTCGACCTGCGCGGCGCTGGGCGCCGGCGCCGCGGGGCGGTGCACCGACGGCCCCGCTGCGCGCCCGTCCTTGTCCACCAGCACCCGGAAGGGGCGCGGCCGCGGGAGCGTGCCGGTCAGCCGCGCGTCGACGACGGTCAGGTCCAGCTTGCCGCCGGCGTAGTACACGATCCTGGAGGGGTGCCAGTCGGGTGCGTGCAGGCGCTCGACCACCAGCACCTCCCCCAGGCCGTTCCACCAGGAGTCGTCGGCCAGCAGCGGGGCCGGGTCGAGCGCGTAGACCTCCAGGTCGCGGTCCGAGAGCGGGTGCGCCTGCCCGGCCGCCGCCGAGCCGGTGAGCACCAGCGCGCGCACGCCGTCCTCGGCCGACGCCCACCGGGTCAGCCTGTCGAGCACGTCGTCGTAGTCCACGCCGCGACGCTGCCAGGACCTGCGCCCGGGCGGCAAGGAGCCGTCAGCCGGCGCCGCCGGCCGCGCCGTCCAGGTGGTCCAGGGCGAGCAGGACGTTGGCCGCGGACCAGCCCAGCGGCGCCGGACCCGCCGGGGCGCCGTCTGCCAGCACCTTCTCCGGCAGGCTGCCCTCGGGCGTGCGGTGCGCGTCCAGCCAGTCCAGCCAGTGCTCGGCGACCTCGCGCCGCCCGGCCGCGGCGGCGGTGAACGCCACCAGCGACACCTCCGGCGTCCAGGAGATCCCGTCGTCCTTCCACCCCGCCCCCGGCGCGAAACCGCCGGCCGGGCGCGCGGCCCGCTCCTGGTAGGTGCGCCACGCCGCCAGCACCCCGGTCTCGGCGGTCCCGGTGAACGGCGGCAGCAGGAAGCACGTGGCCGCGTCCGGGCCGGTGCCCTCCCCCTCCCCGTCGGAGACGGCGTAGCGCTGGTAACCGCTGGAGGCGAACGCGGCGTGCACCAGCCCCTCCTGGCGGGACGCGGCGCGCCGCAACGGGTCCGCGGCCGGCAGGCCGAAGTGCTCGTGCACGGCCGCGGCGTGGCGCAGGCCCAGCAGCACGCCGGCGGCGGTGCCCAGCGTCAGCCGGGACTCGCGCCGCTCCCAGTAGTCCGAGGAGGGTTCCGGCAGGCGCCGGCCGTCGTCGGTGAGGGTCAGCAGGTGCTGCCCGGTGCGGCGCACCAGCGCGGACAGCGGCGTGGGCGGCGGGCAACCCGGCACACCGTCCCGGCAGGTGGGGGGACCCGTGGCCGTACCCGCAGCGCCGGCGGGCACGTGGGACTCACCCCCCAGCGTCCAGGGGTAGGGCCAGCGGTGGCGGTCGTCCAGGTCGGCCACGGACCGGAACGGCGAGCCGGGGCGGGTGAGGACCTCGGCCGTCGCCCAGGCCGCCCACCCGGCCCCGTCGGCCTGCTCCCTGCGGCGGTCCGGGGTACCACCGGTGGTGGTGTAGCGGGCCTCGAAACCGCCCCCGCCGCCGTCGGCGAGGCCGAGGTCCTGCACCACCCGCAGCCAGGTCAGGATCCACAGCGCCTCGGCGTGGTGACCGGTGCGGGTGAACGCCACCGCGGCGAAGGCCGCGTCGCGGGGCCAGGAGTAGCGCCACGCCCCGTCGGGCCCGGCGATGAAGGTGTAGGGGAACTCCGCGGAACCGTTGACCTGCATCAGCCGGTGCAGGTCGACCAGCGCCTGGCGGGCCATCGGCTCGAACCTCGTCCCCGCGCCGGGCAGCGTCCCCGCGGCCAGCCACGCCCGCTCCTCCCCGGCGCCGGCGGTGACGTCCTCGTGCGCCGGCCAGGTCGTCAGCCCCGGCGGCGCCGCGGCGCCCGGGCGCGGCCACCACAGCGCCGCCGCTGCGGCCCCCAGGCCCAGGGCCCCGGCGGCGGCGCCCCCCAGGGCCGCCCGCCGCGACAGCGCACCCCCGCGCCCGCCCACCGGTCGGGCCGGTCGGGCCGGTCGGGCCGGTCCTCGGGCGGGGCCGGCCGGCGGTGAGGGTGCGCGCTCCACGGGCGGCAGTGTGCCGGGCGCCCGGGCGGCGCGGGCGCGCCCGTCCCGCTGAGCCGGGCGGGCGGCCGGGGGCCGCGGTCCGCCGCGGACGGTCCCCGCCGCGCCCGCGGGTAGGGTGGCGCGGTCCGCAGCACGAGGAGCAGGAGGTGCCGTGAGCGCATCGCCCGCGGGCACGACGGAAGCGGCGGGGCCGGTGGGAGCGCAGGTGGTGGCCGAGGCCGCGCGCCGGCGCACCCTGGCGATCATCAGCCACCCCGACGCCGGCAAGTCCACGCTGACCGAGGCGCTGGCCCTGCACGCGCGCGCCATCCGGCAGGCGGGCCACGTGCACGGCAAGGCCGGTCGCGCCGGGGTGGTCTCGGACTGGCAGGAGATGGAGCGCCAGCGCGGCATCTCCATCAGCTCCGCCGTGCTGCAGCTGCACGCCGGCGAGCACGTGCTCAACGTCCTGGACACCCCCGGCCACGCCGACTTCTCCGAGGACACCTACCGGGTGCTGGCCGCCGTGGACGCCGCGGTGATGCTCGTCGACGCCGCCAACGGCATGGAGCAGCAGACGCGCAAGCTGTTCGCGGTGTGCCACCACCGGCGCATCCCGGTCATCACGGTGGTGAACAAGTGGGACCGGCCCGGCCTGGAGGCGCTGGCCGTGCTCGACGACATCGCCGAGGCCACGGGCCTGCGGCCCACGCCGCTGAACTGGCCGGTGGGCATCGCCGGCGACTTCCGCGGGGTGCTGGACCGGCGCACCGGGGACTACACGCGCTTCACCCGCACCCCGGGCGGTGCCAGCCTGGCGACCGCGCAGCGGATGGACGCCGCCGCCGCCGCGGAGCTGGAGGGCGCGGAGTGGGAGCGGGCGCAGGAGGAGGACGAGCTGCTGCGGGCCACCGGCGGCGACTTCGACCCCGGGTCGTTCCTGGAGCACCGCAGCACCCCGGTCCTCTTCACCGCGGCCGTGGTGAACTTCGGCGTGGGCGAGGTGCTCAGCGCCCTGGGCGAGCTGGCCCCGGCCCCGCAGGCGCAGCGCGGCACCGACGGGCGCGAGCGCGCGCTGCCGTCCCCCTTCAGCGCGCAGGTCTTCAAGGTGCAGTCCGGGATGAACCCCGCCCACCGCGACCGGCTCGCCTTCGCCCGCATCCGCTCGGGGTCCTTCGAGCGCGGCATGGCGGTCACCAACGCCCGCACCGGGCGCCCGCTGGTCCTCAAGCACGTGCAGACGGTGTTCGGCGCCGACCGGCAGACCGTCGACCAGGCCTGGCCCGGTGACGTCATCGGCCTGGTCAACGCCACCCACGTGCACGTCGGCGACACGCTGTTCCAGGGTCCGCCGGTGACGTTCCCGCCGATCCCCGCCTTCACCCCGGAGCACTTCGGCGTCGCCCAGGCCCTGGAGGTCGGCCACGCCAAGCAGTTCCGCCAGGGGCTGGCCGCCCTGGACGCCGAGGGCGTGGTGCAGGTGCTGCACTCCGAGCGCCGCGGGCGCGGTGAACCGGTCCTGGCCGCGGTGGGCCCGCTGCAGTACGAGGTCGCCGCCCACCGCATGAGCCGGGAGTTCCACGCGCCCCTGCGCATCGAGCCGCTGCCCTACTCCGTGGTGCGCCTGGTCGACGCGCGCGACGCCGCGCTCGTCGACGCCGACCGCGGCAGCGAGGTCGTCTTCCGCTCCGACGGGCAGGCGCTGGCGCTGTTCACCGACCGCTGGCGCCTGGCGAGCTTCCAGCGGGCCCACCCGGACGTGGAGCTGGCGCCGGTCATGGCCAGCGCGGACTGAGGAGGCGCGGGCGTCCCCGGGCCCCGGCGCGGCCCCGGGCGCACCGGTGGGGGCGGTTCACCCCGCGTCCGCCCGCGCCCGCCGGGACGGCGCGGCGGGCGCGGCGGTGGTGCGCCGCTGCACGAGGCGGGGGGCGACGACGACCTCGGTGGTGGGCACGCCCCGGTCCTGCGCGCGGGTGACCGCGCGCTGCACGGCGTGCGCGGCCAGCGCGGCGGCGTCCTGGCCGACCGTGGTCAGCGCGACCGCGGACAGGGCGGCCGCGGCGGTGTCGTCGCAGCCGACGATCGACAGGCGCCCGGGCACCGCCGCGCCGCGGGCGCGGGCGGCGGACAGCAGCCCGGCCGCGCACGCGTCGTTGAAGGCGAACACCGCGCCGGGGCCGCCGCGGCGCAACAGCTGCGGCGCGGCGGCCTCG
>NZ_JBJLSG010000025.1:0-48830 GCF_050871925.1 Kineococcus gurbantunggutensis | reverse complement strand
CCCCCCCCCCCCCCCCCCCCCGCCCCCCCCCGCCGCCCCGCCCCCCCCCCCCCCCCCCCCCCCCCCCCCCGCCCCCGCCCCCCCCCCCCCCGCCCCCCCCCCCCCCCCCCCCCCCCCCCCCCCCCGGGAAGGTGGTGGAGATCGCGAAGTTCGCCAGCCACTGCGCGGCCGCGGCCACGGCCAGGGCGGCGGCGCGGATGCGGTTGGGGAACATCTCGCCCAGCAGCACCCACACCACCGGGCCCCAGGTGGCGCCGAAGGAGATGACGTACACGTTGGCGGCGATGACCGCCACGGTGCCCCAGGGCTGCGGCAGGGAGGGGTTCTCGGCGCCGCCGGTGGCCTGGGCGAAGGACAGGGCCATGACGGCCAGGGAGGCGACCATGCCGATCGAGCCGGCCAGCAGCAGGGGCTTGCGGCCGATCCTGTCCACGGTCGCGATGGCGATGAAGGTGACGACGACGTTGGTGACCGAGGTGATCACGGACGTGGTCAGCGCGTCGGACTCGTCGAAGCCGACGGCCTGCCACAGCGTGGTGGAGTAGTAGAAGATCACGTTGATGCCGACGGCCTGCTGGAAGACGGAGAGCAGGATGCCGACCCAGACGATCGGCTGCAGGCCGAAGCGCGGGCCGCGCAGGTCGCGCAGGCTCGGCTCGTCCTCGCGGTGCACGCTGGTGCGGATGTCGGCCACCTTGCGCTGCAGCGCCTCGATGCTCAGGGCGCCGAGCACCCGGCGCAGCACGTCGGTCGCCTTCTGCGTCTCGCCGCGGGCGATGAGGTAGCGCGGGGACTCGGGCACCTGCAGGGCCAGGAACGCCCAGATCAGCGAGGGGATCACGCCGACGAGGAACATCCAGCGCCAGGCCTCCCAGCCCAGCCAGGTGCTCTCGGCGGCGCCGCCGGCGGTGTTGGCGATGAACGCGTCGGACAGCAGCGCGGCGAAGATGCCCACGGTGATGGCGAGCTGCTGCAGGGAGCCGAGGCGGCCGCGGATGTACGCGGGGGCGACCTCGGCGATGTAGGTCGGGGCGATGACGGAGGCCACGCCGACGCCCAGGCCGCCGACGACGCGCCACAGGATCAGGTCCCACACGGCGAAGGCGAAGGCGGAGCCGACGGCGCCGACGGCGAAGAGGACGCCGCCGATGACCATGACGGCCTTGCGGCCGAAGCGGTCGGCGATGCGGCCGGCGAACCAGGCGCCGACGGCCGCGCCGAGCAGCGCGCAGGAGACCGCGAAGCCGGACAGGGCGTCGGAGAGCTGGAACTGGTCGGTGACGGCGCCCACGGCGCCGTTGATCACCGAGGTGTCGAACCCGAAGAGGAAGCCGCCGATGGCCGCCACGATCGAGATGAGCACCACCGTGGTGGTCGCCTTCTGCTGTTCGGGGTCGTGGCTGGCTGGGGCGTCTGACATGCCGGGCTCCTCGTGCTCGTGGTGCGCTTCGTGCGGGTCGCAGCGGAGGGCTCCGGGTCCGGAGCCCGTGCCCGATGGTCCGCCTGCCCCTGCGCCCGTGCACGCCGGGGGGTGCCCGCGGCGCTCCGGGCGGGGTCTCAGGCGTCCTCGCCGCGCGCGGTGGCCAGGTCGTGCGCGGCCAGGTCGACGGCCTCCTCCGCGCGGCGGGCGGCGTCGACGAGGCCGGCGAGCGCGGAGCCGTCGGGCACGCGCGCGGAGCGGGAGGCGTACGCCCTGGACAGCGCCCTGGCCTCGGCGGCCAGGTCGGCCAGCACCTCGGCGGCCTCCTCGCGCGCGGCGCGCAGGGCCTCCTGCTGCGCCCGGGTGTCCTCGCGGTCGCTGCGCAGGCCCACGGCGGTCCTCCTCGTGCTCTCGTCCCCCGGGTGGGGCGGCCATCCTGCCAGCCGCCGGCCGGCGGGCCGGGCTCCGCTAGGGTGCGGGCCGTGGCCACGCAGACCGACGTCCAGCGCACCCTCGTCCTCGTCAAGCCGGACGGCGTCCGGCGCAACCTGACCGGGGAGGTGCTGCGGCGGATCGAGGCCAAGGGCTACTCGCTCGTGGCGCTGCAGCTGCGCACGGCCGACCGCGAGCTGCTCGCCGGGCACTACGCCGAGCACGAGGGCAAGCCGTTCTACGAGCCGCTGGTGGAGTTCATGTCCTCCGGCCCGGTCGTGGCCGCGGTCGTCGAGGGCCACCGCGCCATCGAGGGCTTCCGCTCCCTGGCCGGCACCACCGACCCCACCACCGCCGCGCCCGGCACGATCCGCGGCGACCTGGGCCGCGACTGGGGCCTGAAGGTGCAGCAGAACCTCGTGCACGGCTCGGACTCGGAGGAGTCCGCGGCCCGCGAGATCGGCCTGTGGTTCCCCAACCTCTGACGCACCGGTGAGTCCCGCGCCCGGGCGCGGTCCCCACGGGCGGGAGGGCCCACCCCGGGCCCTCGACCCGCGAAGGAGCCGGCCGTGCGCATGATCTTCGTCAACCTCCCGGTGGCCGACCTGCAGGCCTCCGAGGGGTTCTTCACCTCGCTGGGCTTCGTGAAGAACCCCGCCTTCAGCGACGACGGCACCACCTGCGTCGTCGTCGAGGAGAACGTGGTCGTCCTGCTGCACTCCCCGGAGAAGTGGAAGGGCTTCCTGCGCTCCGAGCCGGCCGCGCCGGGCACCACCGAGGTGGTGCTGGCGCTGTCGGCCTCCAGCCGCGAGGAGTGCGACGACCTGCGCGAGCGGGCGCTGGCCGCCGGCGGGGCGGAGTACGCCCCGGCGGTGGACTTCGGCTGGATGTACGGCGTCAGCTTCCGCGACCCCGACGGGCACGTGTGGGAGCTGAGCTGGATGGACGTCGAGGCCGCCGCCCGGGCCGGCGGCCCCGCCGCCTGAGCGCCCGGCCGGGGCCGCCGGGGACCGCCTGAGCGGTGGCCCCCGGCGCGCCCCGGCTCAGGCGCCCGGGCGGGAGGCCGCGTAGCGCGCCCAGGCGGCCTCCACGGCGGCCAGCGCGCTCTCGTCCTGCAGCGAGGTGACGTCCCCGCCGCCGCGCCCGGCGGTCATGTCCGCCATGAGCCGCCGCATGATCTTGCCCGAGCGGGTCTTGGGCAGGTCCGGCACCACCACGACGTCGCGGGGCTTGGCGACCGGCCCGATGGCCCGCGCCACGTGCGCGCGCAGCTCCTCGGCCAGCGCGTCCTGCGCCGGCGCCGCCCCGCCCGGGCCCTGCTCCGGCGCGCCGCCGCGCAGGATGACGAAGGCGACGATGCGCTGCCCGGTCGTGGCGTCGGGCGCGCCGACCACGGCGGCCTCCGCCACCCGCGGGTGCGCCACGAGCGCCGACTCCAGCTCGATGCTGGAGAGCCGGTGCCCGGAGACGTTGAGGACGTCGTCGATGCGACCGCCGATCCACACGTACCCGTCGGCGTCCCGGCTCGCCGCGTCGCCGGCCAGGTACCAGCCCCGCTCGGCGTACGGCTCCCAGTAGGACTTCACGAACCGCGCGTGGTCGCGCCACACCGTGCGGGCCATGCCCGGCCAGGGACGGGTGATCACCAGCACCCCGGTCTCGCCCGGGGCGGTCTCGCGGCCCTGCTCGTCCACGACGGTGGCCGCCAGCCCCGGCAGCGGCACCGTGCCCGAGCCGGGCTTGAGCGGCGTCACCCCCGGCAGCGGGGCCACCACCGCCGCGCCGGTCTCGGACTGCCACCAGGTGTCCACGATCGGGCAGCGCCCGCCGCCGACCTCGCGGTGCAGCCACAGCCACGCCTCGGGGTTGATCGCCTCGCCCACCGAGCCCAGCAGCCGCAGCGAGGACAGGTCGAAGCGCGCCGGCAGCTCCGGGCCGTGCTTCATGAAGGTCCGCACCAGCGTGGGGGCGGTGTAGTAGGTCGTCACCCCGTACTTCTCGATGACCTCGAAGTGCCGGCCCGGGTGTGGGGTCAGCGGGGAGCCCTCGTAGATCACCTGGGTGACGCCGTTGGACAGCGGGCCGTACATCTCGTAGCTGTGCGCGGTCACCCACGCCAGGTCCGCCTGGCACCAGTAGACGTCGTCGTCCTTGACGTCGAAGACCGCCCAGTGCGACCAGGACGTGTGGGTGAGGTACCCGCCGCTGGTGTGCACCAGGCCCTTGGGGCGCCCGGTGGTGCCGGAGGTGTAGATGATGAACAGCGGGTTCTCGGCGTCGAAGCCGGGCGCGGCGTGCTCGGTGCTCTGCCGGTCCACCAGCTCGTGCCACCACACGTCGCGCCCCGGCGTCCACGGCACGTCCGGCGTCAGCTCGCCGGTGCGGCGCAGCACGAGCACGTGCTCGACGTGCTCCAGGCCCTCCACCGCGGCGTCGGCGGCGCCCTTGACGGCCACGGCCTTCCCCCGGCGGAACTGCCCGTCGGTGCACACCAGCAGCTTCGCGCCGGTGTCCTCCACCCGGAAGCGCAGCGCCTCGGCGGAGAAGCCGCCGAACACCAGGGAGACCACCGCGCCGATGCGCGCGCACGCCATCGTCGTCACGATCGTCTCGGGCAGCACCGGCAGGTACAGCACGACCCGGTCGCCGTGCCCGACGCCGAGCTCCTCCAGGGCGTTGGCCGTGCGGCACACCTCGTCCTGCAGCTGGGCGTAGGTGATCGTGCGGCTGTCGCCGGGCTCGCCCTCCCAGTGCAGGGCCACCTTGTCCCCGCGGCCGGCGGCCACGTGCCGGTCCACGCAGTTCACCGCGACGTTGAGCCTGCCGCCGACGAACCACTGCGCCGTCGGCAGGGTGGAGCCGTCGAAGACGGTGTGCCAGGGCTCGTCCCACTGCAGCCGCTCGGCCTGCTCGGCCCAGAACGCCTCCGGGTCGGCCTCGGCGCGCGCGTACTCGCCCGCCCCCACGTTGGCCCGGGCGGCGAACCCCGGCGGCGGGGGGAACACGAGGTCGTTCTCGGCGGGGGCGGTGCTCATGCGCGCGGGTCCTCCCGGGGTCGTGGGTCCGGCGGTCAGGGTACCCACCGGGCGCGGGCCCCCCGGCGCGGCGACGGGGCCCGCCGGCGCGGGAACAACGGGGGGCGCCCGCGGTGCTGCGCTGGACGTGCCCGCCGAGACGACAGCCCCGCCCGCGCCCGCCGCGGACCACGCCCCGCGCCCGCACCCCGGCCTGCACCTGGCCGTCGAGCTGGACGGCGCCGGGCGCCACCCGGCCGCCTGGCGCGAGCGGGGCGCCGACCCGGCGGGGCTGTTCACCTCCGCGCACTGGCGGCGCGCGGTGGCCCCGGCCGACGCGGCCGACCTGGACCTGGTGGTGCTGCCCGACGAGTTCCGCCTGCTCAGCGGGCGCGAGGGCGAGCAGCGCGGCCGGCTGGAGGCCGCGGGCCTGGCCGCCCACCTGGCGCCGCTGACCCGGCGCACCGGCCTGGTGCCGGTGGTCACCACCACCCACACCGAGGCGTTCCACACGAGCAAGGCGATCGCCACCCTGGACCTGGTCTCCACCGGCCGCGCCGGCTGGCAGGTCGGGGTCTCGGCCACCGAGCAGGAGGCCGCCGCCTTCGGGCGCCGCCCGGCGGCCCTGCCGGCGCAGCTGTGGGAGGAGGCCGCCGAGACCGTCGAGGTGGTCCGCGCGCTGTGGGACAGCTGGGAGGACGACGCGGTCGTGCGCGACGCGGCCACCGGCCGCTACGTGGACCGCGCCCGGCTGCACCACGTCGACCACGCCGGCCGGCACCTGTCGGTGCGCGGGCCCTCGATCACCCCGCGCTCGCCGCAGGGCCAGCCGCTCGTCGTGGTGCCCGGCGAGGACGGCGCCGCCCGCGACGCGGCCGCCGCCGGCGCCGACGTGGTGCGCCTGACCACCCCGGACCTGGCCGTCGCCGTGCACCGCGCCGCCGAGCTGCGCGCCGCGGCGGGCGGGCGGGCGCTGCGGGTGCTGCTGGACGTGGAGGTGCTGCTGCGCCCCACCGGCGCCGAGGCCCGCGAGGTGCTGCGCCGCCTGGACGCGGCGGCGCCCACCCCGCCGCGCGCGCTGCGGCACGTCGGCACCCCCGGCACCCTGCTGGGGCTGCTGCGCCAGGTCGCGGCCGCCGACGGCCTCGACGGCGTCGTCGCCGTGCCGCTGGACCTGCCCGCCTCGCTGGACGCGCTCACCGCGCAGGTGGTGCCCGCGCTGCGCGCCGAGGGCCTGCGCCCGCCCGCCCCCGCGCCCGGCGAGGCCCCGCCGAGCCTGCGCGCCCGCTTCGGGCTGCCCCGCCCCGCCAGCCGGTACGCCGCCGGCGGCACCACCGCACCCACCGCCGCCACCGCACCCACCGCCGCCACCGCACCCGCCACACCCACCACCGCCGCGACCGGCGCCTGAGGAGGACCGACGTGAGCACCACCCCCGCCGGTCCCCGGCCCGACGTCCCGCGCCGCACCGGCGCGCAGCGCAAGCAGATCCACTTCGGCGCCCACTTCCCGGGCGTGAACTCCACCACCGTGTGGCGCGACCCGCGCGCGGGCAGCCAGACCGACTTCTCCTCCTTCGTGCACCTGGCCCGCACCGCCGAGCGCGGCCTGATGGACTTCTTCTTCCTCGCCGAGGGCCTGCGGCTGCGCGAGCACCTCGGGCGGATCTTCGACCTGGACGTGGTGGGCCGCCCGGACACCCTGCCGGTGCTCGACGCCCTGGCCGCGGTCACCGAGCGGATCGGCCTGGCCGGCACGCTGAACGCCACGTTCAACGAGCCGGTGGAGCTGGCCCGCCAGCTCGCCACCCTGGACCACCTGTCCGGCGGGCGCGCGGCGTGGAACGTCGTCACCTCCTCGGACGCGTTCACCGGCGAGAACTTCCGCCGCGGGGGTTTCCTGGCCCGCGAGGACCGCTACGTGCGCGCCGCGGAGTTCGTGGAGGTGGCGCGGCGCTCCTGGGACTCCTGGGCCGAGGACGCCCTGGTCGCCGACCCGGGCAGCGGGGTGTTCGCGCGCTCGGCGGCCGTCGCCCCGGTGCGCTTCCGCGGCCGGCAGTTCGACGTGCGCGCCGACGGCGCCCAGCTGCCGCGCAGCCCGCAGGGCCACCCGGTGCTCCTCCAGGCCGGCGACTCGCCCGAGGGGCGCGAGTTCGGCGCGGCCACCGCCGACGCCATCTTCACCCTGCACGGCACCCTGGAGGCCGGGCGGGAGTTCCGCGCCGACGTCCAGCGCCGGATGGCCGCGCACGGGCGCGCGCCGGGGGACGTCAAGGTGCTGCCCGGCGCCACGTTCGTGCTCGGCGACACCCCGGCCGAGGCGGCCGAGCGGGCCCGCGAGGTGCGCTTCCAGCAGGTCGGCCCCGAGCAGGCGGTGGCGTTCGTGGAGCAGCTGTGGGGCCGGGAGCTGCCCGGCCTGGACCCCGACGGCCCGCTGCCGGCGCAGGACCCCGACCCCGAGGCGGTCGCCACCCGCGGGCGGGTGCAGCACGCCAAGGACCGCGTGGGCACCGCCCGGCGCTGGCGGGAGCTGGCGCGCGCCAACGGCTGGGGCGTGCGCGAGCTCGTCGTGGAGGTCTCCGCGCGCCCGCAGTTCGTCGGCACCCCGCAGCAGGTCGCCGAGGAGGTCGACCTGTTCGTGCAGGCCGACGCCTGCGACGGCTTCATCCTCATCCCCACCCTGACCCCCACCGGCCTGGACGAGTTCGTCGACCGGGTCGTGCCGCTGCTGCAGGAGCGCGGCACCTACCGCACCGGGTACACCGGTGAGACCCTGCGCGACCACCTGGGCCTGCGCCACCCGCACCGCAGCAGCACCGCCACCGAGGAGACCGCGTGAGCACCACGACCACCCCCGCCGACACCGCCGGCACCGCCGGCACCGCCGGCACCGGCGACACCGCCGCCCGCCGCGGCTGGGACGCCTGGCGCGCCCGGCGCACCGAGGTGCTCTCCGACCCGCACGGCTGGCTGAGCCTGACCGCGCTGCACTGGCTGGGCGGCGCCCCCGCCCGCGCCGGCGACCTGCCGGGGCGGTGGTGGAGCGCCGCGGACGGCGTGCACGTGCGCGCGCAGGAGGTCGACGGCCTGCTGCTGGACGGCGCGCCGCTGACCGGCGAGCACGTCCTGCACCCGGTCGACGACGGCGCCGGCGTGACCGTGGTGACGGGGGAGCGGCACGTGGAGGTGCTGCGCCGCAGCGGGAACGCCGGGCTGCGGGTGCGCGACCCGCGCTCGCCGGTGCTGGCGGGGTTCTCCGGGGTGCCGGTGTTCGGCTTCGACGAGCGCTGGGTGCTGCCCGCGCGCCTGGAGGCGGACGAGGACGAGGTGGTCGTCGGGTCGGTCGTGGCCGGGCTGAGCCAGGCGCGCACCGCGGCCGGGCGGGTGACCTTCACCACGCCCGACGGCGTGGAGCGCTCCCTGCTGGCGCTGCGCTCGGGCGAGGGCCTGCAGCTGCTGTTCACCGACCTCACCAGCGGCGTGAGCACCTCCGCCACGGCCCGCTCGCTGACGGTGGCCGCCCCCGGGCCCGACGGCGCCCTGGTGCTGGACCTGAACCGCGCGCAGAACCTGCCGTGCGCGTTCACCGAGCACGCCACCTGCCCGCTGCCCCCGGCCGGCAACCGGCTCGAGGTCGCCGTCGAGGCCGGCGAGCGCGCCCCGCGGGCCTGAGGGGGGCACCGGTGGACCTGCACCGGCAGCTCCTCCTGGAGCACGCCGGGTCCCCGCACGGGGCGGGCCTGCGCACGCCCTTCGCCGTGCAGGTGCACCACGTGAACCCCGTGTGCGGGGACGAGGTGACCCTGCGCGTCGACCTCGCGCCCGGTCCGGGGGGCGACCCCGGTGGCGCCGTGGTGCGCGACGTCTCCTACGAGGCGGAGGGCTGCTCGATCAGCCGCGCCTCCGCCTCCGTGCTGCACGACCTGGTCGTGGGCCGGCCCGTCGCGCAGGTGGAGGACGCGCGGCGGGCGGTGCACCGGATGCTCACCAGCCGCGGGGAGGACCCCGGCGACGAGGACGTGATCGGCGACGGCGTGGCGCTGGCCGGCGCCGCGCGCTACCCGGCGCGCGTGAAGTGCGCGCTGCTGGCCTGGTCGGCGCTGGCCGACGCGCTGCTGCGCGCGCCCGGCCCCGACGCCGACCCCGCTCCCGACCCCGCCCCTGAGGCCGACCGCGCCCCCTGAGGCCCGGCCCGCGGGGCGCCCCGCCCCCGCCGCGCCTGGCGTAGGCTGCCCGGACCATCCAGAGCGACCGAGAGACCTGGCTCGAGGACGTCGCAGCAACCCCCTCGTGGAGGGTGCTCACGCCAGGACCGATGGGGAGGCACCACCGTGAGCACCACCGCGCCCGCCGGGGGCGGACCGACCGAGGCCGAGCGCCGCGAGGCCGCCGCCTGGTCCACCTGGCAGCAGTCCCCGTGGGGCCGCCTGCGCTACCGCGTCGTGGCGGCCCTGCTGCGCGGGGCGCTGGAGGAGCTGGGGCCCGCGCCGCTGCGCGTGCTCGACGCCGGCGGCGGTGACGGCCGCGACGCGCTGCAGCTCGCGCTGGCCGGGCACGCGGTCACCGTCCTGGACACCTCCGCGGACGTGCTGGGCGCGGCCCGCGCCGCCGCCACCGCCGCCGGGGTCGCCGAGCGCCTGCACACCGTCGCCGCCGGCCTGGAGGACCTCAGCGCGCTGGCCGCGCTGACCCGGCACCGCGCCGGCGGCTCGGGCTCCTTCGACGTGGTGCTGTGCCACGACGTGCTCCAGCACCGCGGCAGCACCGCCCAGGTCGCCGCGGACGTGGCCACGCTGACCTCCTCCCTGCGCCCGGGCGGGCTGCTGTCGCTGCTGGCGCCCAACCCGGCCGCGGACGTGCTGACCGCCGCGCTGCGCGAGGGCCCGGCGCAGGCGTGGGTCCTGCTCGACGCCGAGCGCGGCGCGGACCCGGGCACCGGCAGCTCGGTGCTGCGCCTGGAGCCGGACGCGGTCGAGCGGGCCGTCGCCGCGGCCGGCGGCGAGGTCGTCGCGCGCCACGGGGTGCTGACCGTCACCGCGCTGCTGGAGGACGCCGGCCGGGCCGACGAGCGCTCCGTGGCCGACCTGGAGGAGCTGGAGGTCGAGCTCAGCCGGCGCGACGGGTTCCGCCGGACGGCGCGCTACTGGCACCTGCTGGCGCGCCGGCGCTGACCGCCGCCAGCAGCGAGGCGGCCAGCGCGTCGTTGAGCCGGAAGAACCCCGCGTCCAGGCCCGGGCGCGGGAACGCCGGCGCCCACCCGCCGCCGGCCACCCACGGCCCCGCCGCGAACCGGCGCGGGTGCGCGGTGCCGTCGGCGCGCTGCACCCGCCCGTCCTCGTCCACCGCCAGGCGCCCGCCGGTGAACACCTCCCCGCCCTCGTCGCGGAACTCCCGCTCCACCGCCTCGCCGCGCGCGGACAGGTTGCGCAGCAACGGGTCCGCGGCGTCCCGAACGCTGGGGGAGGGCAGCCGGGCGTCGATCAGCACGCGCGCGGCGAGGTGCACCGGCCCGTTGCCGCCCACCGCCGTCCACGCCTGCGCCGCCTCGTCGGGCTGCACGCGCAGGTCCCCGCCGAGGAAGCGCACCACCCCGGCGTCGGCCAGCGCGAGCAGCTGGCGCAGCCGCTGCGGCGGCGGGCCGGAGGCCACGCAGCTGAAGAACCCGTGCCACCAGCCGTCCACCTCCAACGCGGTGGAGCGCGCGTCGAGCAGGCCGCGCGCGGCCAGCGCCGCGACGACGCCGTAGCAGGACAGCAGCGCGCTGAACACCGCCGCGTCGGCGCTGTGCGCGGGGTCGCCGCGGCGGGCGACGTCGGCGGCGACGTGGGCGCGCACCCGCTCGTGCACGCCCCGCGCGGTGGGCGAGGACCACCCGGCCAGCGGCCGGTCCAGGCGCGCCAGGTCCAGGCGGTCGGCGGGGTCGGGCACCGCCTCCTCCACGAGCGCGTCCAGCTCCGCCGAACCCCACGGCGCGGCCGCGAACCGGGCGTCGAACTCCCGCGCGGGCACCCGGGTGCGCTGCGGGTGCCCGGCGAACAGCTCCCCGTAGTGCGCGCCGGCGAGCTCCTTGGCGATCAGCGGCCACACGTCCCGCCGCAGCCGCAGCGGGCCGCCGCGGCGCGCGGCCAGCTCCTCGGCCGCGGCGACGGTGCAGAACCGCGGCAGCGCCGGGCGCCGGGCGAGCTCGTAGGTGATCTTCGAGCGGTAGGGCACCCCGCGCCGGGAGCCGACGTGCAGGACGGGCTCGGCCCCGCTGGGCCGGTAGACCAGCTCCCCGCCGGGGCCCTGCTCGTACCGGCCGCCGCGGCCCTCGGTGAGCAGCACCACCAGGTCCACGAACGCCAGGCCCATCCCGGCCACCACGACGTCCTCGCCGGGGCGCACCGCCACGAGGTCGTCCTCCAGGCCGAGGTCGCCGGTGTAGGCGGGGGCGACGTAGCCCAGCCCGTGCCGGTCGGCGAACGCGGCCAGCTCCCGCTCGCGCGGGCCGGGCAGCACGTCGGGGTGCCCCTGCGCCAGCAGCACCGCGTCCACCTCCAGCGCCGCGCCCCCGGCCAGCCGCACCCGCTGGCGCCCCGGGCCGGCCTCCCCGGCGCCCCCGTCGTCGGCCAGGTCCACGACCCGGTCGGCGTGCACCCGCACCCGCACGCCCGCGGGCAGGCCGGCCAGCACGTGCCGCCAGGCGGCCACGAGGTAGCGCCCGGTCAGCGCCCGCGAGGGGAAGCTGCCCGCCGCGAGCGCGCCGGCCTCCGCGGCCAGGCCGTGCTCGCCGGCCGCGCGCAGCTGCGCCACCAGCTCCGCGCGGTGCGCCTCGACCCAGGCGTGCAGCGAGGGCCCGGTGCGCACGGGGGCGGCGACCGTCGAGGTGCCGTCGGGCAGCACGGTGACGTCCGCGGCGCGCGAGTTCGCCCACAGCAGGTGGTGCTGGCCCGGGCGCCACACCCGCCCCGAGCCCGGCGGGTGCGGGTCCACCACGTGCACGACGAGGGGCCGGCCCGACCCGGCCGCGTGCGCGCCGAGGCGGTCGAGCACCCCCAGGGCGCGCGGGCCGGCGCCGACCAGGCACAGCACCACCGCGTCGGCGGGGTCCGCGGGACCGGCGGGGTCCGCGGGGGAGCCGGGCAGCGGTGCGCGGGCGGAGGGGACGAGGGGGGCGGGGGACGTGCGGGACACGGCGGGGTCCTTCCCTGACGGCTGCGGGCCCCCGGCGGCGGGGGCGGGGCGGCGTCAGGCGGGACAGGTGGCGGCGTGCGTGCGGCACAGGTCGACGTGGCGGCGCCGCACCAGCAGCCCGTTCGTCGCCCCGCGCGTCCTCACCGCACCAGGGTACGGGCGGACGGCGCGCCGCGCGGGGCGTCAGCGGCGGTCCCCGAGCACGAACGTGCGGATCGCCGTGACCGCCGCCCCGCGCGCCCACTCGGCGAAGCCGGTGTGCTGCACGTGCACGTCGAGGGAGGAGGCGTGCGGGCTGCGGTGCGCGGCGACGCCCGCCCGCAGCGCCGCGGCGCCCACCTCGGCCAGCCGGGCGTTCTCCCCGGAGACCAGGACCTTCTGCGGCATCGTCAGGTTGCCCACGGCGGCCACCAGGACGCCCAGCGCGCGGGCGGAGTCGTCCACGACGCGCCGGGCCAGCGGCTCGCCGGCCACGGCCAGGTCGAGCACCTCCTCGAAGCCCACGAGGCGGCGCAGCGCGGCGCCGGCGCGCGCCTCCACCGCGCCGCGGGTGAGCATGGCCTCCGCGCAGCCGGTGTGCCCCTCCGGGCACAGCGGCCCGGCGGGGTCCAGCGGGAAGTGCCCGAGCAGGCCCACGCCGGCGTCGGGGCGGTCCAGGACCCGGTCGTGCACGACGAGGCCGTAGCCGACGCCGGTGCCCACCACGATCAGCGCGAAGTGCTCGCAGCGCCGCGCGGTGCCGAACCACTGCTCGGCGCGGGTGAGGGAGAGCACGTCGTTGTCGACGACGACCGGCAGGCCCAGCTCGGCCTCCAGGGCCCGGCCGAACGGCACCGACTCCCAGCCGAGGTAGCGCGCGGAGAGGACCTCCCCGTCGGGGGAGACGCGCCCGCCCAGGCTGACGCCCACGGCCCGCACGTCCCGGGCCGGGGCGCCGGTGCGGGCGGTGAGGGTGCGCACCAGGTCCCCGACGGTGGCCGTGCAGGTGGCCGGGGAGCGGTCCGCCAGCGGCGCGCGCACCTCGGTGACGACGTTGGCGCGCAGGGTCGTCAGCACCGCGTAGGCGGTGTCGGCGGTGAGCTTGACGCCGACGAAGCCGTGGGAGAGCTCGTTCACGTCCAGCGGCCGGGTGGGCCGGCCCGAGG
This sequence comes from Kineococcus gurbantunggutensis, assembly GCF_050871925.1. Taxonomy (NCBI): domain Bacteria; kingdom Bacillati; phylum Actinomycetota; class Actinomycetes; order Kineosporiales; family Kineosporiaceae; genus Kineococcus; species Kineococcus gurbantunggutensis. Next base: position 35,647 of record NZ_JBJLSG010000025.1, on the reverse strand, counting down.
CCGCGTCGTAGGCGCCGGTGGTCTCCACGAGCAGGCCGGAGTCCAGCAGGGGCCTGGACAGCCGGGTCAGGCTGCCGGCGGACAGGTCCAGGCGGCGGGCCAGCTCGCTGCGCGGCAGCGGCCCGTCGAGCAGCACCTCCAGGGCGATGCTGTGCGCCGGGCCGGTCAGGGGCGTCCAGGCGGTGCCCGGCCTGGCGGTGCTGGTGAGGCTCACGGGTCTCCTCGGCGGGTCGTGCGCGGCGCGGTGCGGGTGCGCTGGTGGAACGCTAACCGACTTCCGTCGCGGAAGCCCGGGGTGCGCTGCGGTCGCCGAAGTCCACCCCGCGTCGTGACCGGAGCGTCGTTGACGCCGATCGGGGTTCTGCCGTAGAACTCTCAGCACGCACGAACACCCCACGACCACGACGACGTGATCCGGAGACTCCGTGACCGTTCTGCAGAGCCCGACCCCCGCGCCCGTCCGGCCCCTCGGGCCGCAGGAGGTGGTGCACCTGCGGGCGGCCGGCGTGAGCCTCGTCCTGCGCACCCACGAGCAGCAGGTGCCCTCGGTGGTGCACTGGGGCGCCGACCTCGGCGAGCTCGACGCCGGCGCCCTGGCCGACCTCGTCACCGCCGGCGGCACCGCCCGCGCCAACAACGACGTCGACGAGCCGCGGCCGCTGTCGCTGCTGCCCGAGCAGGCCCAGGGCTGGAGCGGCACGCCGGGCCTGGCCGGGCACCGCGGCGGCACCGCCTGGACCACCCGCTTCACGCCCACCTCCGTGCGGGTCGCCGACGCCGGCCCGCTGGGCGGGCGCGTCGAGGTGCGCGCCGCCGACGCCGGCACCGCGCTGGAGCTGCACCTGGAGCTGGAGCTGCTGCCCTCCGGGCTGCTGCGCCACCGCGCCGCGGTGACCAGCGCCGCCGGCCCCGCCTACGAGGTCGGCCTGCTCGCGCTCGCCCTGCCCGTGCCGCCGGTGGCCACCGAGCTGCTCGACCTCACCGGGCGCTGGGCCAAGGAGCGCGTCCCGCAGCGCCTGCCCTTCGTCGTCGGCGCCCACGCGCGGGAGAACCGGCGCGGGCGCACCGGACCGGACGCCCCCCTGGTCCTGGCGGCGGGCACCGCCGGCTTCGGCTTCCGCACCGGCGAGGTCTGGGCCCAGCACGTGGCCTTCAGCGGCAACCACCGCGCCCTGGCCGAGCGGCAGCACACCGGCGCGGCCGTCCTGTCCGGCGGCGAGCTGCTGCTGCCCGGCGAGGTGCGCCTGGGCGCGGGGGAGTCCTACCGCACCCCGTGGGTGTACGCCGCGCACTCCGAGCACGGCCTGGACGGGATCGCCGCGCGCTTCCACACCCACCTGCGCTCGCGCCCGCACCACCCCTCCTCCCCGCGCCCGGTCATCGCCAACACCTGGGAGGCGGTCTACTTCGACCACGACCTGGGCCGGCTGACCGAGCTGGCGCGCGCGGCCGCGGAGGTCGGCGCCGAGCGCTACGTGCTGGACGACGGCTGGTTCCGCCACCGCCGCGACGACGGCGCCGGCCTGGGCGACTGGTACGTCGACGAGGACGTCTGGCCGGACGGGCTCACCCCGCTCATCGACGTGGTCACCGGCCTGGGCATGGAGTTCGGCCTGTGGGTCGAGCCGGAGATGGTCAACCCCGACTCCGACCTGGCGCGCGCCCACCCGGACTGGCTGCTGCGCCCGGACGAGCAGCGCCTGCCGCTGCCCTCGCGCCGGCAGCAGGTGCTCGACCTGGGCAACCCCGACGCCTACGCGCACCTGCTGGAGCGGCTGGACGCGCTGCTCACCGAGAACGACATCGGCTACCTGAAGTGGGACCACAACCGCGACCTGCTGGAGGCCGGTTCCGGCCCCGGCCGCCGCCCGGGCGTGCACGTGCAGACCCTGGCGGTGTACCGCCTGCTCGACGAGCTGCGCGAGCGCCACCCCGGGGTGGAGATCGAGGCCTGCTCCTCCGGCGGGCTGCGGGTGGACCTGGAGGTCCTGGAGCACACCGACCGCGTGTGGGGCAGCGACTGCATCGACCCGCTGGAGCGCCAGCAGATCCAGCGCTGGACCGCCCAGCTGCTGGCGCCGGAGCTCATCGGCTCGCACGTGGGCGCCTCGCCCTCGCACACCACCCACCGGCACAGCGACCTGTCCTTCCGCGCCGGCACGGCGCTGTTCGCCTCCTTCGGCATCGAGACCGACGTCACCCGCATGAGCGCCGACGAGCGCGCCGAGCTGGCCCGCTGGGTCGCGCTCTACAAGGAGCTGCGCCCGGTGCTGCACACCGGCACGGTGGTGCGCGCCGATCAGCACGACCCCTCCTTCGCGCTGCACGGCGTGGTGGCAGCCGACGGCTCCGACGCCCTGTTCGCCCTCGTGCAGCTGGCCACCCCCGACACCTCCGTGCCCGGCCGGGTGCGCATCCCCGGCCTGGACCCCGAGGCGACCTACCACGTCGCCCCGCAGCCGCCGGGGGACACCCCGGCGCTGCGCGGCGGCGACCTGCCGTGGACCGCGCGGGGGGTGCGGCTGACCGGCCGCGCCCTGGCCGTCGCGGGCCTGGCGGCACCCGCGCTGCAACCGCAGCAGCTCCTCCTCCTGCGCACCCGGAAGGTGTGACGCCATGGCCCTCACGAGCAGAGCCGCTCGTGCCCGCAGCACCGCCGACCTCGCCGTCCACGTCCCCGGCTACCGCCCCGACTCCGGCGGCAGCCGCCGCGAGCGGCTGACCGCGCTGGCCTTCATCGCCCCCGCCCTGCTGGGTTTCACCGTCTTCTACTTCTGGCCGACGCTGCGGGGCCTGTACTTCAGCTTCACCGACTTCGACGTCTTCAACCGGCCCACCTGGGTCGGGCTGGACAACTACGCCGCGATCCTGGACGACCCGACGTTCTGGAACGCCATGAAGGTGACCGTCCAGTACGTCGTCATCAACATCGGCACTCAGACCGTGCTGGCGCTGCTGCTGGCGGTCCTGCTGCACCGGCTGACGCGCTCGATCCTGGTGCGCAGCATCATCGTGCTGCCGTACCTCATCTCCAACGTCGTCGTCGCGCTGGTCTTCTACTGGATGCTCGACGCCCAGATCGGCATCACCAACCAGTTCCTCGGGTGGCTCGGCGTCGACGCGATCCCCTTCTTCGGCGACCAGGCCTGGGCCATCCCCACGATCGCCCTGGTCAACACCTGGCGGCACCTGGGGTACACGGCGCTGCTGCTCTTCGCCGGCATGCTGATGATCCCCAACGACGTCTACGAGGCCGGCCGGGTCGACGGCGCCTCGGAGTGGAAGATGTTCTGGCGCATCACGCTGCCGCTGCTGCGCCCGATCCTCGCCCTGGTGCTCGTCATCACCGTCATCGGCTCGTTCCAGGCGTTCGACACCGTCGCCGTCACGACCGCCGGCGGCCCGGCCGACGCCACCAAGGTCATCCAGTACTACATCTTCGACCTGGCCTTCCAGCGCTACCAGTTCGGGTACGCCTCGGCGGTCTCGGTCGTCCTCTTCCTCATCCTCGCGATCGTCGCCCTCGTCCAGCTCCGGCTGATGCGGGCCGGCGAGTCCGACGTCGCCTGAGCGCGACCCCCTCGATCGACGACCAGGAGGCGACGTGGCCACCACGACGACGACGTTCGACGAGGCGCTCGCAGCGTCGACACCCGTCAGGAGCGGCAGGGGACGACCGGGGGTCGGGCGCGTCCTGGCCTGGACGGCGCTGGTCCTCATCCTGCTCGTGACGCTGTTCCCCTTCTACTGGATGCTGCGCACGGCGTTCTCCAACGGCGCCCACCTCGCCACGCAGCCCTCCAGCCTGCTGCCGGTGGAACCGACCCTCGGCGCCTTCGAGCGGGTCCTCGGCCTGGCCAGCGCGGCCGAGGCGCAGGCCCAGGCGGGCTCCGGCGCCTCGGTCGACCTCGGCCGCTACCTGCTCAACTCCGTGGTGGTCGCCAGCCTCATCACGGCCGGGCAGGTGTTCTTCGGCGCGCTGGCCGCCTACGCCTTCTCGCGGCTGCGCTGGCCCGGGCGCGACGCGGTGTTCTTCGTCTTCCTCACCGCTCTGATGGTCCCGCCGATCTTCACGCAGCTGCCGAACTTCCTGCTCATGCGGGACCTGGGCATCCTCAACACCTACGCCGCCATCGTCCTGCCGTTCTTCTTCATGACGCCGTTCGCGATCTTCTTCCTGCGGCAGTTCTTCCTCGGCATCCCCCGCGAGGTGGAGGAGGCCGCCCGCCTGGACGGCGCCGGCGCGGTGCGCCGCTTCTTCGGCGTCATCCTGCCCATGGCCTCCGGCCCGATCGTGACGCTGGCGATCCTGCAGTACATCCAGGCGTGGGGCGAGTACTTCTGGCCGCTGCTGGTGGCCAGCGACGCGGAGGTCCGGGTGCTCACCGTCGGCCTGGGCATCTTCCGCGCCCAGACCCCGCAGGGCTCGCCGGACTGGGCCGGCCTCATGGCCGCCACCCTGCTCGCGGCGCTGCCGATCGTCGTCCTGTTCGCGATCTTCAGCCGGAAGGTCGTCAACTCCATCGGCTTCTCCGGCATCAAGTGAGGACCCCCGTGAAGAGCACCCGCCTGCGCACCCGCGCCCGCGCCGCGGTGGCCGCCGCCGGCGCCGCCGTCCTGCTGACCGCCTGCGGCTCCTACGGCGTCGACCCCGGCGCCGACGCCGACACCGGGACGGTGACCTACTGGCTGTGGGAGTCCGCGCAGCTGCCCGCGTACCAGGAGTGCGCGACCGACTTCGAGGCGCAGAACCCCGACATCGACATCAGGATCGAGCAGTTCGGGTGGGACGACTACTGGAACAAGCTGTTCACCGGGTTCGTCGCCAGCTCCGCTCCCGACGTCTTCGCCAACCACACCTCCCGCTACGGCGAGTTCGCCGAGCGCGGGCTCATCGTGCCCATCGACGAGCAGGTCGCCGCCTCCGGCATCGACCTGCAGCAGTACGTCCCCGGGACCACCGAGCTGTGGATCGGCCCGGACGGCAAGCGCTACGGGCTGCCGAAGGACTTCGACACCGTCGGGCTGTTCTACAACGCCGGCATGGCCGAGGAGGCCGGCATCACCGCCGAGCAGATGGCGAACCTCACGTGGAACCCCCAGGACGGGGGGACCTACGAGGACGTCATCGCCCGCCTCACCGTCGACGAGAACGGGGTGCGCGGCGACGAGCCCGGTTTCGACAGGAGCAGGGTCAGGACCTACGGCCTCGGCCTGGGCAGCGCCGGCGCCCCCTTCGGGCAGGTGGAGTGGTCCTACCTGGCGATGACCACCGGCTGGTGGTACATGGACCGGGAGGCCTGGGGCACCGAGTTCAACTACGACGACCCGCGCTTCCAGCAGACCTACGCCTGGTGGCGCGGGCTCATCGACAAGGGCTACATGCCGCCGCTGGCGTTCACCGAGGGCGGCTCGCCCGACCAGCAGGTGCAGGCCGGCCGGTACGCCATCGTCAGCGAGGGGTCCTGGCAGACGGCCAACTACGGCGCCCTGGAGGGCGTGGACCTGGCCCTGGCGCCCACGCCCGTCGGGCCCAGCGGCCGGCGGGCGGCCATGCAGAACTCCCTCGCCGACTCGATCTCCACCTCCTCGCAGGTCAAGGGCGCGGCGTGGGAGTGGGCCGCGCACCTGGCCTCGGAGGCCTGCCAGTCGAAGGTCGCGCAGGCCGGGGTCGTCATGCCGGCCGTGGCCAGCACGGTCGAGACCGCCAAGGAGGCGCTGGGCCGCCGGGGCTTCGACGTCAGCGCCTTCACCGACCAGATCGACGCCGGGACGACCTTCCCCTACCCCTCGATCCTGCAGGCCGCGGAGGTCCAGAGCATCACGGCCTCGACGATGGAGGGCGTCATGGCCTTCAACGCCGACGTCGACGCCCTGACCCCGATGAACGAGCAGCTCAACGCGCTGTTCCGCTGAACGGCCCCGCGCCGCCCGCCCCCGCGCGGGCGGCGCGGTAGGCGCCCGGGGAGCAGCCGCAGGCCCGCGTGAAGTGCGCGTACAGGCTGCTCTGCGAGCCGAACCCGGCCGCGTGCGCGACGGCCGCGGTGGTCATCGCGGTGGTCACCAGCAGGCGCTGCGCCTCGGCCACCCGGTGGCGCACCAGCTGCTCGCCCAGCGAGACGCCCACCGCGCGCCGGAACAGCGTCGTGGCGTAGTTCGGGTTCAGGTTCGCCGCGCGGGCGATGTCGGCGGTGCTGACGGGTTCGCGGAAGTGCTCGGCGGTCCAGCTCGCCATCCGGGCCACCGGCCGCAGGTCGGGCCGCGGGCCGCCGGCCGGTGCCGCCGCGCCGGCCTGCCCCGCTGCCAGGATCCTCAGCACCAGGGCGTTCACCTCCAGCAGCAGCGCGTCCGGCGGTGCGCCGTGCGCGGCGGCCAGGTCGCGCTGCCAGGCGGCGACCAGCCCCGGCACGTGGTCGCCCACCGCCGCCGTCGGCGCCACGACGGTGCGGTGCGAGAGGACCCGCGCGCCGAACGCCTCCGGCAGCGACCAGCCCAGCGCCACCGCCAGCGGCACGTGCACCCACGCCACGTCCGTGCGCCGCTCGTTCGTGCGCTCCAGCAGGCGGTGCGGCGCCGCCGCCCAGAACAGCGCGGTGCTGCCGGCCTCGACGACCACGCGCCGGCCGCCGAACAGGTACTCCAGGCGCCCCTCGAGCACGACGTTGACCTCCAGGTCGTCGTGCCGGTGGAAACCGGCCATCGGCGGGGCGGGTCCGCGGTGCACCCACAACCCCGCCCGCTCCACCCGCGTCGCCGGCGCCGCCACGGCGGGAGCCTACGCGTGCGGCTGAGGATCCTGGAAGCCCCGGGTGGCTGCGCGGAGGCCCCGGCGCCGTGCGCGCACCTAGCGTCGGGGCATGAGCCCGACGCGCACCCCGAAGATCACCCTCATCGGCGCCGGGGGGTACGTCTTCCCGTTCCGCCTCATCGGCGACGTCCTCAGCTTCCCCGCCCTGCGCTCGGCGCAGCTGTGCCTCATGGACGTCGACCCCGGCAAGCTCGCGCCCGTCGCCGACGCCGCCCGCAAGCTCGTCGCCCACCACGGCTTCGACGCCGAGGTCGTGGAGACCACCGACCGCCGCGAGGCCCTGGACGGCGCGGACTTCGTCGTCATCACCTTCCAGGTCGGCGGGGTGGCCTCCTACCGCCACGACGTGGAGGTCCCGCGCCGCTACGGCGTGGACCAGACCGTCGGCGACACCGTCGGCCCCGGCGGGGTGTTCCGCTTCCTGCGCTCGGTGCCCGCCTACGACGCCATCGTCGCCGACGCCCTGGAGGTGTGCCCGCAGGCGGTGTTCATCAACTACGCCAACCCCATGGCGATGGCCACGGCCTACCTCAACGCCAGGGGCCTGCGCACGGTCGGGCTGTGCCACAGCGTGCAGGGCACCACGCGGATGCTCGCGCGCACCCTGGACGTGCCCTACGAGGAGGTCGACTACCTCTGCGCCGGCATCAACCACCAGGCGTGGGTCCTGCGCTTCCGCCGCGGCGGGGAGGACCTGTACCCGCGCCTGCGCGAGGTCATGGGCGAGCGGCACGTCGTCGGGCGCCCCGCGGCTGACCTCGCCGGCGACGACGGCGACCACAGCGGGGCGGCCCTGGCCGCCAGCACCTACGAGGGCGGCAACGAGCAGGTCCGCACCACCCTCATGAACGCCTTCGGCTACTTCGAGACCGAGTCCAGCCACCACGCCTCGGAGTACCTGCCGTACTTCCGCAAGGACCCCGAGACGGTCCAGCGCTACGTCCCGCAGCGCTGGGACTACTACGAGATCTGCGCCGCGCACGACGACCGCGGCGACGTCGAGGACCAGCTCGCCAGGCTCAAGGCGGAGCTGGCGCCCAGCGTCGAGTACGGCGCCAGCATCGTGAACTCCGTCGTCACCGGCGTGCCCTGCGTCGTGTACGGCAACGTCCCCAACGCCACGGGCCTCATCGCCAACCTGCCGGCGGAGGCGTGCGTGGAGGTGCCCTGCCTGGTCGACCGCAACGGGGTGCAGCCCACCGCCGTCGGGGCCCTGCCGCCGCAGCTGGCCGCGCTGAACCGGACCAACGTCAACGTGCAGACCCTCGCCGTCGAGGCGGCGCTGACCGGGGACCGCGAGCACGTCTTCCACGCCGTCGCCCTCGACCCGCTCACCGCGGCCCAGTGCACCCTGGAGCAGGTGCGCGCGATGACCGACGAGCTGCTCGCCGCGCACGCCGACCTGCTGCCCGCGGCGCTGCGACCCTGACCGCGCCCCGGGGCCCTCGGCGCGCGGCCGGGCGGGGTCGCTCCACCCCGCCCGGCCCGCTCAGGACGCCAGCGCCCGCCACGCCGCGCGGCGCTCGCGCTGCGCGTCGGGGTCGGCGACCGGGGCGGCGGCCACCAGCCGCTGCGTGTAGGGGTGCAGCGGGCGCGCCAGCACGTCCCCGGCCGGTCCCTGCTCCACCACGCGGCCGCGGTGCATCACCGCGACCCGGTCCGCGACCCGGCTGACCACCGCCAGGTCGTGGGTGATGAACAGGCACGCGAAGCCGAACCGCTCGCGCAGCTCGGCCAGCAGCTGCAGCACCCGCGCCTGCACCGACACGTCCAGCGCGCTGGTCGGCTCGTCGGCCACCAGCAGGTCCGGGCCCAGCGCCACCGCCCGCGCGATCGCCACGCGCTGGCGCTGACCCCCGGACAGCTCGTGCGGGAACCGATCGCCGTACCCGGCGGGCAGCGCCACCGCCTCCAGCAGCCGCTCGACCTCCGCGCGCAGCTCGCGCCCGCGCAGCCGCGAGTGCAGCAGCAGCGGCTCGGCCACGGAGTCGGCCACCGGCGCGCGCGGGTCCAGCGTGGAGGCGGGGTCCTGGAAGACCACCCCGACCCGCCCGCGCAGCGCCCGCAGCCGCGCCCCGCGCAGGTGCTCGGGGTCGCGGCCGGAGACCCGCACCGTCCCGGAGGTGCGGCGCACCAGGCCGCTGACGCACCCGGCCAGGGTGCTCTTGCCCGAGCCGGACTCGCCGACCAGGCCCAGGACCTCCCCGCGCGCCACGTGCAGGTCCACCCCGGCCACCGCGTGCACCGCGCGGGTGCCCAGCCGGCCGCCGAAGCGCACGTGCAGGTCGCGCACCACCAGCGCCGCGTCCGCGCCCGCCGGGACCTCGTCGGGCACCGAGGCGCGCGCGGGGTCGCTGCGCGCGGCGACCTGCGCGCCGCGGCGCACCGGGCCCTCGCCGCCGGCGGGCACCGCGCCCGCCACCGGCACCGGCAGCGCCGGCACCGCCGCCAGCAGCTGCCGGGTGTACTCCTCGCGCGGGGCGCGCAGCACCTCGCGCACCGCGCCGGTCTCCACCACCGCGCCCTCGCGCATCACCACGACGCGGTCGGCGAGGTCGGCGACCACGCCCATGTCGTGGGTGATGAGCAGCACCGAGGCGCCGGTGCGGTCCACCAGGTCGCGCAGCAGCGCCAGCACCTCGGCCTGCACCGTGACGTCCAGCGCGGTCGTGGGCTCGTCGGCCACCAGCAGCGCCGGGCCGCCGGCCAGCGCCATCGCGATCACCACGCGCTGCAGCTGCCCGCCGGACAGCTCGTGCGGGTGCGCGCGCAGCTTGGCCGCCGGGTCCGGCAGGCGGACCTCGCCCAGCAGCTGCAGCGCCCGCGCGCGCGCCGTGGCGCGGGGGACGCGCTCGTGCGCGCGCACGGCCTCGGCGAGCTGGTCGCCGATCGTCAGCACCGGGTTCAGCGCGCTCATCGGCTCCTGGAACACCATCGCCACCTGCGCGCCGCGCACCGCCCGCAGGTCCTCGCCCCGCAGCGCGTACAGGTCCCGCCCGCGCAGCAGCGCGCGCCCGCCCACCCGCGCCGACGCCGGCAGCAGCCCCAGCAGGGACATCGCCGTGACAGTCTTGCCGGAGCCGGACTCGCCGACCACGGCCAGCACCTCCCCGGCGCCCACCGAGAAGCTCACCCCGCGCACCGCGTGCACGGCGCCGGCGCCGAACACCACGTCGGCCCCGCGCACCTCCAGCAGGGGGGCGGCGGGCGCCGGGGAGGACGTCACCGCGAGACCCCGACGGCGAGGTAGTTCGGGTACGCGGGGAAGGCGCCGATGAAGAAGTCCGTCACCTTCGAGCCGCGCAGGAACGAGTTGCGCGTGTAGATCAGCGGCACCACGGGGGAGTCCGCCATGATCTGCTTGTCGATCGCCACCCACGCCGCCGCGGCCGCGTCGGGGTCCACGGTGGCCTGCGCCTGCTCGATGGCCGCGTCCACCGCCGGGTTGGAGTACCGCGCGGAGTTGTACCCGCCGCCGCCGATCTGGTTGCTGGCGAACAGCGGCTGGATGTTGGCGTTGGCGCTGGGGAAGTCCGGCTGCCAGGACCCCAGCGCCAGGTCGTACTCGTCGGGGTTCACGTTGTTGACCGCCGCGTAGTACGCGTCGCTGTCGCGCACGTCCAGCACCACCTGGATGCCGGCCTGCGCCAGCGAGGCCTGGACCGCCTGCCCCTTGGCGGCGCCGTTGTTGTCCTGGCTGACCAGCAGCCGCAGGCCGCTCAGGCCCTGCGGGAAGCCGGCGTCGGCCAGCAGTTGCCTGGCCCTGGCGGGGTCGCCCTCGGCGGGCGCGCCGTACAGGTCGAACTCCTCCCGCCCGGCGATGCCGTCGGTGATCAGCGTGGTGGCGACCTCGCCGGCCAGCGCGGCGGTGCCGGCCGAGGCGACCTGGAAACCGGCCTTGTCCACGGCGTGCTGGAACGCCTTGCGCACGTTCACGTCGCGCAGCGGACCGCGCGTGGTGTTCAGCGCCAGGAACGCCAGGGCGCCGGACTCGGAGGTGACCAGGCGCTCCTTCGCCGACGGGTTCGCGGCCACCTGGGCCAGCTGCGCGGGGGAGACGAAGGAGGCGCCGAAGGCGCTCTGGTCCTCGCCGGAGTCCGCGGCCAGGCGCTGGGAGACGACGTCCGCGGACTGCCCCAGCGAGAAGACCACCGTGTCGGGCAGCGCCGGGCGCACGTCGTCGGTGTCCGCCGACCAGTGCTCGTTGCGGGTCAGCTCGATGCGCACGCCCTGCTGGTTCGTCGTCACCGCGTACGGGCCCGAGGCGATCGGGCGCAGGCCGTAGTCGGCCTCGGCGCCCTGCCCCTCCGGCACCGGCGCGAACGCCGGGGTGCTGGCGATCCAGCCCCAGTCGCCGTAGGGCCGCTCCAGCGTGAAGACGATCGTCCGCTCGTCAGGGGTGGCGATGGAGTCCAGGCGCGCCCCCTCGAACGGGCCGCCGTAGCCGCCGGCGCCGGCCAGCAGGTCCTTGTGGTAGGTCAGCCCGCCGCTGAAGGCGGGGGCGAAGGAGCGCTCCAGGCCCCACTTGACGTCCTGCGCGCGGATCGGGGTGCCGTCGGAGAAGAGCAGCCCCTCCTTGAGGGTGAACGTCCAGGTGCGCCCGTCCTCGCCGGCGGTGCCGGTGTCGGTGGCCAGGTCCGGCACCAGCTCCGCGGGCTGCCCGGAGGTGACCCGCCAGGCGGTCAGGCGGCGGTGCACCAGGCCCAGGGAGGTGATCGCCAGGCTCTGGCTCTTGGCCGGGTCGAAGTTCGTGCTCGTGGACTCCACGAGGACCGTCAGGGTGCCGCCGCGCTCGGCGGCGCCGCCGGTCGCGCCCTGCCCGGAGCGCTCGGGGTCGTTGGCGCCGCAGGCGCTGAGGAACGCGGTGCCGCCGATGCCGGCGACGAGGGAGCCGAGCAGGAGCTTGCGGCGGTCGAGCGTCATGTCAGGGGCCTTCCTGGTGCGTGCGGGTCCCGCGGGGCGCGGGGGCCGGGAGGGGGAGGGGCGGCGCCTCAGGTGAGGCGCGCCCGGGGGTCGAGGACGCCGTAGACGAGGTCCACGACGACGTTGGCGGCGACGACCGCGAACGCCGCGAACAGGGTCGTGCCCAGCAGCAGCGGCAGGTCGAGGTTGCCCACCGCGTCCAGCAACAACGAGCCGACGCCGGGCATGCCGAAGACCCGCTCGGTGATGACGGCGCCGCCGAGCAGGCCGCCCAGGTCCAGCCCGAACAGCGTCACCAGCGGCAGCGTGACGTTGCGCAGCGCGTGCTTGCCGACGACGGTGCGCTCGGGCAGGCCCTTGGCGCGGGCGGTGCGCACGTAGTCCTCGCCGAGGACCTCCAGCATCTGCCCGCGCGTCAGGCGCACGTACACGGCGCCGTTGATGAACGCCAGCACCACCCACGGCAGCACCAGGTGCCAGGCCCAGTCCACCGGCGACTCGCTCAGCGGCACGTACCCGCTGACCGGCACCACGTCCAGGGTGAAGCCCAGCAGCAGGATGCCCAGCAGCCCCAGCAGGTACACCGGCGCCGAGACGCCCACCACGGACACCGCCGAGGTCAGGTGGTCCCAGGCGGTGCCGCGCTTCAGCGCCGCCAGCACGCCCAGCGCCACCCCGGCCACGGCCCACAGCACGGCCGCGCCCAGCGCCAGCGACAGCGTCACCGGCAGCCGGTCCACGATCAGGGAGGCCACCGGGGCGCTCTCCTGGAAGGAGTAGCCGAAGCACGGCGCCGCGCACCGCACGGCGGTGGCGCCCGAGCCGAAGGTGCGGCCGGTGGCGATGCCGCTCAGGAAGTGCAGGAACTGCTGCCACCACGGCTCGTCGAAGCCCATGAACCCGCGCGCCAGCGCCAGGTTCTCCGGAGTGCACGGGCGCCCGCAGGACAGCTGCGCGGGGTCCGAGGGCAGCAGGTAGAACACCGCGTAGGTGACGAAGGCGACGGCGACCAGGACCAGCAGGCCGCTGCCGACGCGGCTGAGCGCGTAGCGCACCCCGGCCATCAGCGCGCCCCCTGCCGGGCCGTGCGCGGGTCCAGCGCGTCGCGCAGGCCGTCGCCGAGCAGGTTGAACGCCAGCGTCGCCGCGAACAGCGCCAGGCCCGGGAAGACCAGGAACATCGGGTCGGTCTGCACCCACCCGATCGCGTCGGAGATCGAGCGGCCCCAGCTCGGCGTCGGCGGGCGCACCCCCACGCCCAGGAACGACAGCGCCGCCTCCAGGCCGATGCGCTCCGGGATCGACAGCGTCGCCACGACCACCACCGGGCCCCACAGGTTCGGCAGCACCCGGCGGGTGATCGTCCGCCACGGCGGCGAGCCCATCGCCTGCGCGGCGCGCACGAACCCGCGCCGGGTCAGCGACAGCGTCGCCGAGCGCACCACGCGCGCCACCCGCGGCCAGCCGAAGAAGCCGATGACGACGACCAGCAGCAGGGTGCGCGGCACGTCCGGCGGCAGCACCGCGCCCAGGGCGACCATGAACACCAGGTACGGGAAGCCGAAGACCACGTCCCCCGTCCAGCCCACGACGCGGTCCCACCAGCCGCCCAGGTAGCCGGCGCTCGCGCCGAGCACGACGCCGACCACCACCGAGACGGCCGTGGCGAGCACCCCGATGAGGAACGAGGTGCGCGCGCCGTGCGCGACGATCGCGAACAGGTCCCGGCCCGTCAGCGGCTCCACCCCGAACCAGTGGGTGGCGCTCACCCCGCCCAGCGGCCCGGCGGGCAGCCCCGAGGCGGGGTCCAGGGCGGAGCGGTCGTAGCGGTAGGGGTCCTGGCCCGTGATCGAGGTGATCACCGGAGCCAGCAGGGCCAGCAGCACCAGCAGCGCGACGACGACCGCGCCGGCGGCCGCCGCGCGGTCGGTGCGCACGGTGCGCACGAGGGCTGCGCCCAGCGAGGTGGCGGTCGCAGTGGACCGGGGGCTCGCCGCAGCGGGGGAGGAGGACACGCGTCACCTGTCGGTCAGGAGCGGGGCGGGAGCGCGGGAGGGGCCGCGCCCGCGCGCGGTGCACCGGAGCGGTGCGACCGTCGCCGGGGGGCGGGGAGGCGGGGGGCGGGGACCGGCGCTCAGGCGCGCGCGGCCGGCGTCCCCCGGCGCACCGGGCGACACAGGGACGAGCCGCAGCGCGCGAGGTCGACGTGGTAGCGCCGGGTCAGCGGGGCCGGGCTGCTCACTGCGGTTCCTCCCTCGCCCCTCGTGCGAGCGGCACCGCGGGGCGGGGCTCGCTGCGGCGTCGGCGGGCCGGGCTGTCGCAGCCGCGCCGGACGGCGTGCCGCCACCATATCGCCCGCGCCGGGGCGCCCCGCGGCCCTCCGCCCCGCGGCGGCGCGCTCGCCCGGGGCCGCTCGGCGCTCCTGTGAGACACTGCGGACGGTCGGGCGTTCCCCACACCGGGCGACCGACCCGCCGACGAGACCGCCGCCCTGAGCGTGGCGTCCGGGCAGCGCCGCGGTCCAGTGGAAGGACCTCGCAGGCGCCCCGGGCCCCGTTCCGGTCGCGGGACCGGCGGCGGCACGAGCGGAGCGCCGCCTGGAGCGAGCGAACCCCGCGCGTGCACCGAGGACTTCCGTCGGGTGCGGGTCACCCCACCCGGCGATCCCTACGAGTGACGCCCCGGGCGGCCACGGGTTCACCGGTGAGTGGCCGGACGGGGCGACGGGAGAGCCCGTGACGACCACACCTGAAGAGAACGGCCCGGCAGCGGCGGAGCAGCCGGCGAGCACGACCCGCCCCCGGCGGCGCCGGGCGGCCAGCCGCCCCGCCGGACCGCCCGTGCGCGTCGAGGCGCCCGTGGCCGAGGAGCCCGCGGTCGAGGCCCCCGCGGCCGGGGCGCCCGCGGACGCGGTGCCCGAGCAGCCCGTGGGCGAGGTCGCCGGCGGCACCGTCGAGCAGACCGTCCCCACGGCCCCCGATGCCCTCGAGACGCCCGAGGCGCCCGCCGGGGAGCCCGCGGCCGGGGCGACCGTCGAGGAGCCCCTGGCCGAGGTGCCCGTGGCGGAGGCGCCCGCGGCGCCCGCCGTGGCCGAGACCGCCGAGCCCGTGGCTGAGCCCGCCGAGCCCGTCGCCGAGGAGGCCGCTCCGGCCCCGCGGCGCCGCGCCCGCCGCGCCACCCGCCGCAGCGGCACGCCCGCCGTCGAGCAGTCCCCGGAGGTGCAGGCCCCCGCGGAGCCCGTCGGCGAGGTCGCCGGCGCCACCGTCGAGCAGACCGTCCCCGCGGCGCCCGCCGTGGCCGAGACCGCCGAGCCCGTGGCTGAGCCCGCCGAGCCCGTCGCCGAGGAGGCCGCTCCGGCCCCGCGGCGCCGCGCGCGCCGCGCCACCCGCCGCACCGCCGCCCCCGCCGAGCAGCCGGCCGCGGTCGCCGCCGCCCAGGACGCCCCGGTCGAGCAGGACCCGGTCCAGCCGCCGGCCGCCGCCGAGCCCGCCGCCGTCGAGCCGGCCGCCGAGCCCGTCGCCGAGCCCGTCGTCGAGCCCGCCGCCGCCGAGACCGTGCGGGAGCCGCGGGAGGCGCCGGCCGCCCCCGCCGCCCTGCAGGACCTCATGGACGACCCGGTGCTGCTGCGCGCCGCGGACCTCGCGCGCCGCGAGCGCACCGACGCCGACCGCGCCGCCGACGCCGCGGCGCGCGCCACCGCCGTCTTCTTCCAGGCCCCGGCCGTGGAGGAGGCGCCCCGGCGCAGCCGCCGCGCCTCCGCGCCCGCCGGCCCGCCGCGCCCCGCGGGCGAGCGCACCGACGGGCAGGACGCCGCCGGGCGCGAGGCCATCGAGCACGAGGTCGCGGACGGGGGCGCCGAGGAGCGCGCCGCGGACGGGGTCGAGGAGCTGCTGCAGGCCCTGACCGTCGTCCGCGAGGACGTCGAGGTCGAGGACGTCGAGGACGAGGACGAGGAGGGCGACGAGGAGGGTGCGCCCCGCCGCCGTCGCCGCCGCGGTGGCCGCGGCCGCCGCGGGCGCTCCCGCGAGGACGCCGAGCGCGCCGAGGGCGAGGACGAGCCCGCCGAGGAGGCCCCCGACGAGGACGGCGACGACCGCGCCGACGACCGCGCGGACGACGCCGAGCCCGGCGCCGTCGACGAGGGCGAGGAGGGTGACGAGGCCGAGGAGGCCGAGGAGGCCTCCGGGTCTTCGCGCCGCCGCCGTCGCCGCCGCCGCCGCGGCGGGGCCGGCGAGGGCGACGAGCCGTCGCCCGACGACCCGCCGAACACCGTCGTGCGGGTGCGCGAGCCGCGCCGCGCGCGCAGCACGGGCGCCGGCACCGGTGAGGACGAGATCACCGCGCTGAAGGGCTCCACCCGCCTGGAGGCCAAGAAGCAGCGCCGCCGCGAGGGCCGGGAGCAGGGCCGCCGCCGCGCGATCCTCACCGAGGCGGAGTTCCTCGCGCGCCGCGAGAGCGTCGAGCGCGTCATGGTGGTGCGCGAGAAGGACGGCGTCACCCAGATCGGCGTGCTCGAGGACGGCATCCTCGTCGAGCACTACGGCGCCCGGAAGGCGCAGACCACGATGGTCGGCAACGTGTACCTCGGCCGCGTGCAGAACGTGCTGCCGAGCATGGAGGCCGCCTTCGTCGACGTCGGCAAGGGCCGCAACGCGGTCCTGTACGCCGGCGAGGTCAACTGGGACGCGGCCGGCCTGGAGGGCCAGCCGCGCCGCATCGAGGCGGCCCTGAAGTCCGGCGACCCGGTCCTGGTGCAGGTCACCAAGGACCCGGTGGGCCACAAGGGCGCCCGCCTGACCAGCCAGGTCTCGCTGCCCGGCCGGTTCCTCGTCTACGTGCCCCGCGGGTCGATGACGGGCATCTCCCGCAAGCTGCCCGACACCGAGCGCTCGCGGCTGAAGAAGGTCCTCAAGAAGGTCGTGCCCGAGGGCGCCGGCGTGATCGTGCGCACCGCCGCCGAGGGCGTGTCCGAGGAGGAGCTGGCCGCGGACGTGCAGCGCCTGCAGGCCACCTGGGAGGCCATCCAGGCCAAGGCGTCGGCCAGGAACGCCCCCGTGCTGCTGCACGGCGAGCCGGACCTGACCGTGCGCGTGGTGCGCGACGTCTTCAACGAGGACTTCTCCCGCCTGGTCGTCTCCGGCGACGAGGCGTGGGAGACGGTCAGCGACTACCTCGGCGACGTCGCACCCGACCTGCTGGCGCGGGCCGAGAGGTGGGGCTCGGAGGAGGACGTCCTCACCGCCCACCGCGTCGACGAGCAGCTCCAGAAGGCCCTGGGCCGCAAGGTGTGGCTGCCCTCGGGCGGCTCGCTGGTGATCGACCCCACCGAGGCGATGCACGTCATCGACGTCAACACGGGCAAGTTCACCGGCTCCGGCGGCACGCTGGAGGAGACGGTCACCCGCAACAACCTCGAGGCCGCCGAGGAGATCGTCCGCCAGCTCCGGCTGCGCGACATCGGCGGGATCATCGTGATCGACTTCATCGACATGGTCCTGGAGTCCAACCGCGACCTCGTCCTGCGCCGCCTGGTGGAGTGCCTGGGCCGGGACCGCACCAAGCACCAGGTCGCGGAGGTCACCTCCCTGGGCCTGGTGCAGATGACCCGCAAGCGCACCGGGCAGGGCCTGGCGGCCGTGCTGGAGGAGCTGGAGTCGGCCCCCGCCGAGGGCGCCGCCCAGAACGGCCCCGGCGCCGCCGGCGGCGCCCCGGGCGGCTCCGGCGCGAACGGCGCCGGCGGGTCCGGCGGCGCGAACGGCGCGAACGGCTCGGGCAAGTCCCGCGGCCGCCGCGGCCGGGCCGCGAAGGAGGCCCGCCCCGAGGCGGACCTGCCCGCGGCCCGGGCCGAGGAGCCCGCCAAGGAGCCGGCCAAGGATCCGGCCGTGCTCGCGGCCATCGCCGCGGTCGCGGCGGCGGCCGGGCGCCGGGAGGCCGGTGCCGAGGGGGCCGCGGGCGAGCCCGCGACCGCCCCGGCCGGCGGTGCCGGCACGTCCGGCGAACCGGTCCCCGCGGAGGGGTAGGGGAGCCGTTTTGACCCCCGAGGGCGGCGTTCCGTACGCTTGACCCTTGGTGCGCCACCGTGCGCGAGCCCCGGACCGCCGTCAGGCGGGCCGGTGGCGTCCAGTTCGTGACGAGAGAAACGGGTTCGTTGTGGTCTACGCCATCGTCCGCGCCGGCGGCCGGCAGGAGAAGGTCTCGGTCGGCGACGTGCTGACCATCGACCGCGTCGCCGTGGCCAGCGGGGAGACCCTGCAGCTGCAGCCGCTGCTCCTCGTCGACGGTGCCGATGTCACCTCCGACGCGTCGAAGCTGTCGGGTGTCAGGGTCACCGCCGAGGTGGTCGAGGAGACCAAGGGTCCCAAGATCACCATCCTGAAGTACAAGAACAAGACCGGGTACCGCAAGCGTCAGGGTCACCGCGCCAAGTACACCCGCGTCAAGATCACCAGCATCGGGGAGTGACGTCAGCTCATGGCACACAAGAAGGGCGCGAGCTCCTCGCGCAACGGTCGTGACTCCGCCGCGCAGCGCCTCGGCGTGAAGCGCTTCGGCGGCCAGGTCGTCAGCGCGGGCGAGATCCTCGTCCGCCAGCGCGGCACCCACTTCCACCCCGGTGCGGGCGTGGGCCGCGGTGGCGACGACACCCTGTTCGCCCTGGTCCCCGGCGCCGTCGAGTTCGGCACCCGCCGCGGCCGCAAGGTCGTCAACGTCGTCACCGCGAGCGAGTGACGACGCAGCAGCACGAGTAGCGGAGGGGCGGGCCGGACCACCGGCCCGCCCCTCCGTGCTTCCCCGCCCGCGGGTCACCACCGCGGGCACCGCCCACCGGCACCACTCCCGCACCACCCTCCCGGAGGTACCCATGGCCGCGTCGTTCGTCGACCGCGTCGTCCTGCACGTCGCGGGCGGTGACGGCGGCAACGGTTGCGCCTCCGTGCACCGCGAGAAGTTCAAGCCCCTCGGCGGCCCCGACGGGGGCAACGGCGGGCGCGGCGGCGACGTCGTGCTCGAGGTCGACCCGCAGGTGACGACCCTGCTGGAGCACCACCGCCGCCCGCACCGGCACGCCACCTCCGGCGGCTTCGGCATGGGCTCGCACCGCAGCGGCGCCGAGGGCGAGGACCTCGTCATCGGCGTGCCCGACGGCACCATCGTGCGCAGCGCGAAGGGCGAGCTGCTGGCCGACATGGTCGGCCCCGGCACCCGCTTCACCGTGGCCGCCGGCGGCCGCGGCGGCCTGGGCAACGCCGCCCTGGCGTCCCCGCGCCGCAAGGCGCCCGGCTTCGCGCTGCTCGGCGAGCCCGGCGAGTCCGGCGACGTCGTGCTGGAGCTGAAGACGCTCGCCGACGTCGCCCTCGTCGGCTTCCCCAGCGCCGGCAAGTCCAGCCTGGTCGCCGCGCTCTCCGCGGCCCGCCCCAAGATCGCCGACTACCCGTTCACGACCCTGGTGCCCAACCTGGGCGTGGTCGAGGCCGGCGACCTGCGCTTCACCGTCGCCGACGTGCCCGGGCTCATCCCCGGCGCCAGCGAGGGCCGCGGCCTCGGCCTGGACTTCCTGCGCCACGTGGAGCGCTGCGTGGCGCTGGTGCACGTCCTGGACGGGGCGAACCTGGAGAGCGACCGCGACCCCGTCGGCGACCTGGAGGCCATCGAGAAGGAGCTGGCCGCCTACCGCGTCGACGACGGCACCGTGCCGCTGCAGGACCGGCCGCGGATCATCGTGATCAACAAGGCCGACCTGCCCGACGCGCGGGAGATGGCCGAGATCGTGCGCGCGGACCTGGAGTCGCGCGGCGCGCCGGTGCTCGTCGTCTCCGCGGCCACGCACGCGGGCCTGCGCGAGCTGAAGTTCGCCATGGCCGAGCTGGTCGCCGCCTCGCGCGCCGCGGCCCCCGAGGCCGTGCCCACGCGGGTGGTCATCAGCCCGCCCGCGGTGGACGACAGCGGCTTCACCGTCACCCGCGAGGTGTACGGCGACGAGGCCACCGGCGGGGTGCGCTTCCGGGTGCGCGGGGAGAAGCCGCGCCGCTGGGTGCGCCAGACCGACTTCACCAACGACGAGGCCGTGGGCTACCTCGCCGACCGCCTGGCCCGCCTGGGCGTGGAGGACGAGCTGTTCAAGGCCGGCGCCACCCCGGGCGCCGAGGTCGTCATCGGCGCCGAGGACGACGCCGTCGTCTTCGACTGGGAGCCGACCATGGTCTCCGGCGCCGAGGTCCTCGGCCAGCGCGGCACCGACCTGCGCCTGCAGGACCACGACCGCCCCACCCGCGCCACCAAGCGCGAGCAGGAGCGCGAGCGCCGCGCCGCCAAGGCCGCCGCCCGCGGCGAGCTGGAGGCCGAGCGCCGCGCCGGGCGCTGGACCAGCGCCGACGACTCCGGCGACTCCGGTGACCCCGGCGCCGGTGACGACGTCGACGCCGCCGACACCGTCGACGCCCCCGACGCCGGTGACGGCGCGGGCCGGGCCCTGCAGCCCACCCCCGGTGACGACCTCGGCGGGGCAGCCGGCCGGTGAGCGCGCAGGCCGCCGGCGGGCGCGAGGAGCTGCGGCGCGCCCGGCGCGTCGTCGTCAAGGTCGGCTCCTCCTCGCTGACCAGCGCCGCCGGCGGCCTGGACGCCGCGCGCCTGGAGGCGCTGGTGGAGGTGCTGGCGCGGCGCCGCACCGCCGGCGGCGAGGTCGTGCTGGTCTCCTCCGGCGCCATCGCGGCGGCCCTGGCCCCGCTGGGGATGCCCCGCCGCCCCAAGGACCTGGCCAGCCAGCAGGCCGCGGCCAGCGTCGGGCAGGGTCTGCTGCTGGCCCAGTACGCCCGCGCCTTCGCCCGGGCGGGGCTGACGGTGGGCCAGGTGCTGCTGACCGCCGAGGACGTGGCCCGGCGCACGCACTACGGCAACGCCCAGCGCACCCTGGAGCGGCTGCTGGCGCTGGGCGTGGTGCCGGTGGTCAACGAGAACGACACCGTGGCCACCCACGAGATCCGCTTCGGCGACAACGACCGCCTCGCCGCCCTCGTGGCGCACCTGGTGCGCGCCGACGCCCTGGTGCTGCTCAGCGACGTCGACGCCCTCTACGACGCCCCGCCCTCGCGCCCGGGCGCGCAGCGCCTGCGGCTGGTGCGCGGGCCCGAGGACCTCGCCGGGGTGAGCGTGGGCTCCGCCGGCGCGGCGGGCGTGGGCACCGGCGGCATGGCCACGAAGGTGGAGGCGGCGAGCATCGCCGCGACCGCCGGGGTGCCGGCCCTGGTGACCTCCGCGGCCCTGGCGGAGCAGGCGCTGGCCGGCGAGGACGTGGGCACGTGGTTCGCCGTGCCGCCGGCCCGGCGCGCGCGCCGCGGCACCCGCCAGCTGTGGCTGGCCCACGCCGCCAGCCCCGCCGGCCGCCTCGTCCTGGACGAGGGCGCGGTGCGCGCGGTGCGCGAGCGGCGCTCCTCCCTGCTGCCCGCGGGCGTGCTGGGCCTCAGCGGCCGCTTCCGCGCCGGCGACCCGGTGGACCTGGTCGACGGAAACGGCCGCGCGCTGGCGCGCGGGCTGGTGAACTACTCCTCGGAGGAGCTGCCGGACATGCTCGGCCGGTCGACGCGCGAGCTCGCCCGGCGCTGGGGCCCGGCGTACGAGCGGGAAGTCGTCCACCGCGACCACCTGGTGCTCCTGGGACGTCCGTGAGGTGCGCGCAGCGAGGAGGCGCAGGTGGCTGAACCGCCCCTGGCCCTGTGGTCGGTGACCCTGACGGTGGCGGGGCCGGCGGTGGACGTCACCGAGCTGCGCACCGCGCTGGACCGCCTCGTGGGCGAACGGCCCTTCCTCTCGAGCATCCGCTACAGCGACACCCGCGTCGAGGTGCGCTACTGGGACGAGGCCCGCGACGTCGACGACGCCGCGGCGATGGCGGTGCGCCTGTGGCCCGAGCACCGCGCCAGCACCGGGCTGCCCGCCTGGGACGTCGTGGGGGTCGAGGTCGTCGACCGCGCCACCGTCGAGCACCGCGCCGCCCAGCGCCAGCGCGGGGTGCTGCGCCCGCCGCGCCGCGCCCGCGCCGCGCGCGCCGGCCTGGACCTGCTGGGCGACGTCGCCCCCTGGTGAGGGGGCGCCCGCGGGAACTCGCGGGCCCCGGCGGCGGCGCTCGCCGTACCCTGGGACCCATGACCGCCCTGGCCGAGAGCACCGCCGGAACCGACGTCACCGAGGCGGTCCTGGCGACCTGCCGCCGCGCGAAGGCCGCCTCCCGCCCGCTGCGCCTGGCCACCCGCGCCGCCAAGGACGCCGCGCTGCTGGCCGTGGCCGACGCGCTGGAGGCCGCCACCGAGCGGGTCGTGGCCGCCAACGCCGAGGACCTCGAGCGCGGCCGCGCCGCCGGCACCTCCGAGCACCTGCTGGACCGCCTGGCCCTGGACGCCGGGCGCGTGGCCGCGCTGGCCGCCGCGGTGCGCGAGGTGGCGGCGCTGCCGGACCCGGTGGGGGAGGTGGTGCGCGGCTCGACGCTGCCCAACGGGCTGCGGCTGCGCCAGCTGCGGGTGCCGATGGGCGTGCTGGGCGTGGTGTACGAGGCCCGCCCGAACGTCACGGTGGACGTGGCGGTGCTGGCCCTGAAGAGCGGCAACGCGGTCGTGCTGCGCGGCGGCTCCGCCGCGATCAGCACCAACACCGTCCTGGTGGACGTGGTGCGCGCCGCGCTGGAGGGCGCGGGCCTGCCGGCCGACGCGGTGCAGGGCATCGACGAGCACGGCCGCGCGGGCGTGGGCGTGCTGCTGACCGCGCGCGGCCTGGTGGACCTGCTGGTGCCGCGCGGCGGCGCGGAGCTGATCCAGCGCGTGGTGCGCGAGGCGACCGTGCCCGTCATCGAGACCGGCGTGGGCAACTGCCACGTGTACGTGGACGCCTCGGCCGACCTCGCGCAGGCCGTGCAGGTCGTCCTGAACTCCAAGACCTCCCGCCCCAGCGTGTGCAACGCCGCGGAGACGGTGCTGGTGCACTCCGCGCTGGCCGCGGACTTCCTGCCCTCGCTGCTGGGCGCGCTCTCGGGCGCGGGGGTGCGCCTGCACGCCGACGAGCGGGCGCTGGCCACCGCGGCGGCCGCCGGGGTGGACGCCGAGCCGGTCACCGACGCGGACTGGGCCGCGGAGTTCCACGGCCTGGAGGTCGCGGTGGGCGTGGTGGACTCCGTCGAGCAGGCGGTGGACCACATCGGGCGCTGGTCCTCGGCGCACACCGAGGCGGTGCTGGCCACCGACGTGCGGGTGACCGACTACTTCTGCGCCGCGGTGGACTCCGCGGTCGTGGCCGTCAACGCCTCCACCCGCTTCACCGACGGCGGGGAGTTCGGCCTGGGCGCCGAGGTCGGCATCTCCACCCAGAAGCTGCACGCGCGCGGGCCGATGGGCCTGTCGGAGCTGACGACCACGACGTGGCAGGTGCTCGGCGACGGGCACGTGCGCGCCTGAGCCTCAGCGCGCGCCGGTCCCGCCCGCCGGCTCCTCCAGCGAGTCGGAGGCCACGAGGTAGGCGGGCCGGCCCTGCAGCTGCACGTACAGCCGGCCGACGTACTCGCCCAGCACGCCCAGGCACAGCAGCTGCAGGGTGCCGGCGCCGGCGACCACCGCCAGGGTGGAGGTCCACCCGGGCACGGTCGCGCCCAGGGCGAAGGAGGCCAGCGCGTACAGCAGCAGCAGGGACGTCAGCGCCGCACCGCCCAGGCCGAAGAGCGTGGCCAGGCGCAGCGGGGCGGTGGAGGAGCCGGTGATGGCGTCCAGCGACAGGCGCACCATGCGGCTGACCGGGTACTTGGTGCGCCCGGCGCCGCGGGCGGCGCGCGCGTACGGCACGCTCGCCGAGCGGAAGCCCAGCTCGGGCACCACCAGGCGCAGCACCCGGTGCTGCTCGGGCAAGCCCAGCAGCACGTCCACCACGGCGCGGCTGGTGTAGCGGAAGTCGCCCGCCTGCGCCGGGGCGGTGCCGCCCAGCGCCCGCACCAGCCGGTAGAACGCCGCGGCCGTGCCGCGCTTGAGCCAGCCGTCGACGGAGCGGTCGCTGCGCACGGCGTACACGACGTCCACGCCCTCCGGGTCGTCCGGACCCCCCGGGCCCGCGCCGGCCGCGGCGAGCAGCCGCGGCAGCAGCTCCGGGGGGTCCTGCAGGTCCGCGTCCATGGTCACCACCCCGAGCGCCCCGCGCGCGCGGGCCAGCCCCGCGGACAGCGCCGCCTGGTGCCCGGAGCCGGTGCGCAGCCGCACCACCCGCAGCTGCGGCCAGCCGCGGCGCAGCCCGGTCAGCACCACCGGGGTGGCGTCGGTGCTGCCGTCGTCGACGACGAGGACCTCGTAGCCGCCCAGTCCTTCGGCGACGAGCCCGTCGAGCACCGGCCGCAGCCGCGCCGCCAGGGCGGGCAGCACCTCGGCCTCGTCGCGCGCCGGGACGACGACGGTCAGCGCGCAGGGCTCGGGCACGCCGAGATCCTGCCGCACCCTCGCCCGGGCCCGGCCTGGCGGGGCGTGCCAGACTGTCCGCAGCACCGCACGGACCGCACCGGAGGAACGCCCCATGCTCAACGCCCTGGTCACCGCCGCCGCCGAGACCGCCGAGGAGTCCCACGGCTGGGAGGGCCACCTGCCGATGGCCCCGATCGCCTTCGGGATCGTCGCGATGTGCATCCTGCTGGGCATGCTCCTGGTCACGTGGGGCTTCCGCAGCGTGGGCAACCGCCACTGAGCACCCAGGGGGGTCGCCGTCCGCGCCTGGGCGTGATGGGCGGCACCTTCGACCCGATCCACCACGGCCACCTGGTCGCCGCCAGCGAGGTGGCGGCCCGCTTCGAGCTCGACGAGGTCGTCTTCGTGCCCACGGGCAAGCCGTGGCAGAAGTCGCGCGTGGACATCGCCCCGGCCGAGCACCGCTACCTCATGACGGTGATCGCCACCGCCTCGAACCCGCGCTTCACCGTCTCGCGCATCGACGTCGAGCGCGAGGGCTTCACCTACACGATCGACACGCTGCGCGAGCTGGCCGCGCTGCGCCCCGAGGCGGACCTGTTCTTCATCACCGGTGCCGACGCCCTGGCGCAGATCCTGCAGTGGAAGGACGTCGCGGAGCTGTGGTCGCTGGCCCACTTCGTGGGCGTCAGCCGGCCCGGGCACGTCCTCAGCGACGACGGCCTGCCGCTGGACGGGGTGAGCCTGATGGAGGTCCCGGCGCTGTCGATCTCCTCCACGGACTGCCGCCGGCGCGTGGCCGAGGGCCTGCCGGTCTGGTACCTGGTGCCCGACGGCGTGGTGCAGCACATCAGCAAGCACGGCCTGTACCGCGACGGCGCGGGGGGCGTGGCCGGGACCGTGGGACAATCGGTGCTGGAGAACTGATCGTCCCCGGGCCTGCGGCCCGGACCACCCGAGGAGCCCCGTGCCCGCAACCGAGCGAGCTCTCGAGCTCGTGACAGCCGCCGCCGAGGCGGCCGTCGACAAGCTCGCCACCGACGTCGTCGCCCTCGACGTCTCCGACCAGCTGTTCATCACCGACGCCTTCCTGCTGGCCTCGGCCCCCAACGAGCGGCAGGTGAGGGCCATCGCCGAGGCGGTGGAGGAGAAGCTGCTCCCCATGGGCGCCAAGCCGGTGCGCCGCGAGGGCGAGCGCGAGGGGCGCTGGGTGCTCCTCGACTTCATCGACCTCGTGGTGCACGTGCAGCACGCCGAGGAGCGCGAGTACTACGCGCTGGAGCGGCTGTGGAAGGACTGCCCGCCCATCGAGCTGCCGGCCGCCGCCGCCACGTCCTCCGGCGACGCCCGGGCGTGAGCGCCCGCACCGTCGTCCTGTGGCGGCACGGCCGCACCCCCTTCAACGCCGAGAACCGCTTCCAGGGGCAGCTCGACGTCCCCCTGGACGAGGTCGGGCGGGCGCAGGCGGCCGCCTCGGCGGTGCACCTGGCCCGTCTGGTGGAGCCGGGCACCGGCGCGCTGGTCGCCTCCGACCTCGCGCGCGCCGCGGACACCGCCCGCGCCCTGACCGCCCTGACGGGCCTGCAGCCGCAGCTGGACCCCGCTCTGCGCGAGGTGCACGCCGGGCGCTGGCAGGGCCTGCTGCACCCCGAGATCACCGCCTCCTGGCCGCAGGAGCACGCGGCCTGGCGCGCCGGCGAAGACGTGCGCCTGGGCGGCGGCGAGCGCCGCAGCGAGGTGGCGGTGCGCGCCGCGGACGCCGTGGAGCGGCACGCCGCGCGGGTGCCCGACGGCGGCACCCTCGTCGTCGCCTCGCACGGGGCGGCCCTGAAGGCGGCCCTGCTGCGGCTGCTGGGCCTGGGGCTGCCCGCCTGGGGCGCCTTCGCCGGCTTCCGCAACGCGCACTGGGCGGTGCTGGAGCGCGGCCGCGGCGGCTGGGTGCTCGGCGAGTACAACGCCGGTCCGCCCGGCGCCGGCGAGGGCGCGGAGGGCTGAGGCCCCGCCCGCCCGGGGGGTGGTCACGGACGCCCCGCGGGATGGGGTAGAGTTCTTCTCGTTGCCGCGGGGGAAACCCGGGGGAACGAGCAAGGGGCTGTGGCGCAGCTGGTAGCGCACCTCCATGGCATGGAGGGGGTCAGGGGTTCGAATCCCCTCAGCTCCACCCCGCACGAAGGCCCCGGACGAGAGTCCGGGGCCTTCGTCGTGCTCGGGGCGCGCGCCCCCTCAGCCGCGGGCGGCGGGGGACCAGCCCAGCGCGGGGGCCACGTGCCGGGTGATCGACTCCAGCAGGTGCAGGTTGTACTCCACGCCCAGGGCGTTGGGGACGGTGATCAGCAGGGTGTCCGCCTCGCGCACCGCGGCGTCCTCCGCCAGGTCCTCGGCCACCCGGTCCGGCTCGCCCACGTAGCTGCGGCCGAAGCGCGCCAGGCCCGGCTCGCCCAGCGAGCCGACCTGGTCGGTGCCGCCGACCTCGCCGCCGAACCAGCGCCGGTCCTCGTCGCTGACGAGCGGCACCACGCTGCGGCTGACGGAGACCCGCGGCGCGCGCGGGTGCCCGGCCGCGGCCCACGCCTCGCGGAAGACGGCGATCTGCTCGGCCTGCAGCTCGTCGAACGGCACGCCGGTGTCCTCGGTGAGCAGCGTGGAGCTCATCAGGTTCATGCCCTGCTCGCCGGCCCAGCGGGCGGTGGCCCGGGTGCCCGAGCCCCACCAGACGCGCTCGGCCAGGCCCGGGGACTGCGGCAGCACCGGCAGCGGGACGGAGCGGCCCGTGACGCGCGGGTCGGAGAGCACGACGCCGGCGCCGCCGATCGCCCGGCGGAAGAGCTCGGCGTGCCGGCGGGCCAGGTCCGCGCCGCTCTCGCCCTCGGCGGGCGCGTACCCGAAGGCGGCGGGGCCGTCGAGGGCGGTCTCGGGTGAGCCGCGGCTGATGCCCAGCTGCAGCCGGCCGCCGGAGAGCAGGTCGACCTGGGCGGCCTCCTCCGCGGCGTACAGCGGGTTCTCGTAGCGCATGTCGATGACGCCGGTGCCGATCTCGATGCGCGAGGTGCGCGCGGCCACCGCCGCCAGCACGGGGTAGGGGGCGGCCTGCTGGCGGGCGAAGTGGTGCACCCGCACGAAGGCGCCGTCCACGCCGAGCTCCTCGGCGCCCACGGCCAGCTCGACCGTCTGCACCAGGGCGTCGCGGGCGGTGCGCACCCGTGAGCCGGCCACGGCCTGGTGGTGCCCGAAGGAGAGGAAGCCGATGCGCTGCACGCCTCCTTGAACGTGCAACTTCCGGCGGGTGTTCCCCGGCGGGCCCGGCAGGATGGCCCGGTGACCGAGCCCCGTGACGCCGCACCGGACCCCGCGACGACCCCCGCGACGACCCCCGCGCTGCCCCTGGCGCTGCACGAGCGCGTCTCCAGGGACACCCGCCTGTGCATCTCCCTGTCGGGACGGCCGAGCAACCTGGGCACCCGCTTCCACAACCACCTCTACGCCGAGCTCGGCCTGGACTTCGTCTACAAGGCGTGCACCACCACCGACGTCGCCGCCGCCGTCGCCGGCATCCGCGCCCTGGGCATCCGCGGCTGCGGGGTCTCCATGCCCTTCAAGGAGGCCGTCATCCCGCTCGTGGACGAGCTGACCGCCTCCGCGGCCGCCATCGACTCGGTCAACACCATCGTCAACACCGACGGGCACCTCGTCGCGCACAACACCGACTACCTCGCCGTCGCGAACCTGCTCGCCGCCCGCGGCGTGCGCCCCGGCGGGCCCGCCGTCGTGCTCGGCAGCGGCGGCATGGCCAAGGCGTGCGTGGCCGCGCTGCGCGACGGCGGGCACGAGGACCTCACGGTCGTGGCCCGCAACCGCGAGGCCGGCCCGGCGCTCGCCCGCGCCTACGGGGCCCGCTGGGTGCCCGGGGCCGAGAGCCTGCGCCCGGACCTGCTCGTCAACGCCACGCCCGTCGGCATGGCCGGCGGTGACGGCGCGCAGGACCTGCCCGCCCCGCGCGACGTCGTGGCCGCGGCTGCGGCCGTCGTCGAGGTCGTCGCCGTGCCCGAGCTGACCCCGCTGGTGCGCCTGGCCCGCGAGGGCGGCGCCGTGGTGGTCACCGGCACCGAGATCGCCGCCGTGCAGGCCGCCGAGCAGTTCGCCCTCTACACCGGCGTGCGCCCCACCGACGAGCAGGTGCGCCGGGCGGGGGAGTTCTCCCGGGCCGGCTGAGCCCCCGCGCGCCCCGGCCGCGGCGGGTGCGGGGCGGGAGCGCGCGTCACCCGCACGACGCATCCAGCGGGCGGCCGCGGCGGCCGAGACCCCTGCTGTGAGCCTCGCCCCCCACCCCAGCCAGCACCCGTCCCTGCCCGGCAGCCGCGACCGGCGCTGGTGGGCGCTCGCCGCCGGCGTGCCCGCGGCCGGGGCGCTGGGCGTGGGGCTGGTGGGGCTGGTCGCCCCGCACGGCGCCGCGGTGGTGGCCGCCGTGCTCGTCGCCGCGCTGGCGCTGGGGGCCCTGGCGGCCGCGCTGACCGTGGCCGTGCGCTCCTGGCGGGCCGCGGAGGACTCCGTGGCACGCCTGCGCGCCGAGCTGGACGCCGCCCGCGACGAGAGCGTGAAGGACCCCGTCACCGACCTGCTCAACCGCCGCGGCCTGCTGCTGCTGGGCCACCAGGTCCTGGAGTCCGCCCGCCGCTCCGGCGGCGCCGTCCACGCGTGCGTCGTGGACGTCTCGCCCGGGGTGGTGCTCGGCGCCCTGGCCGCGCGCCCGGACGACCTGCGCGCGCACCACGAGCAGGAGTGGCGCGCGGTGGCCACCGCCCTGCGCGCGGCCACCCGCACCTCCGACGTCGTCGCCCGCGAGGACGAGGGCCGCTTCCTCGTCCTGGGCCCGGGCGCCGGCCTGCACGCGCAGGAGCTGGAGCGCCGGGTGCGCGTGGGCCTGGCCCAGCAGCGCCCCGGCGCCCCCGAGGCCGTCGCCAGCGCCCCGCGCACCGCGGTGGAGGTCGGCGCCGCGGTGCTGGCCCCCTGGGACGAGGGCGGCGTGGGCGACCTGCTGGTGCGGGCCGAGCAGTCCCTGGCGCAGCGCCGGGCGCTGCGCCGCAGCGCGCCGCAGCACGGCTGGGGCCGCCGGCGCAACGACCGGCGCTCCTCCGGCAGCGCGGGGGGCGGCGCCGAGGGCGGCGCGGGCGGCGGTGCGGGCGGCGGTGCGGGCGGCGGTACCGAGCGCCCGGGGGCCTGAGCCCACGCGCTAGGCTGGTGGCGTGCGGACCCGCCGACTCCTCGCCGGACCGCGCTGAGCGGCTGCTGACGCGGCCCCCGGCGCGGTGACCCCTCCTGTGCGAGGGGTTTTCCCATGTCGGGGGGACGGCGGGGGACGAGGGCGCACGCGGCCCACCCAGGAGGACGAGATGACGCAGACCGAGGCGGGGACCGGCGTCCCCGCTGCCCACGACGGTGAGCGGGACGGCGAGCGCTACAACGCGCACGCCCTGCAGGACAAGTGGCTGCCGGTCTGGGACGAGCTCAAGCCCTTCCGCAGCGGCGAGCCGGGCGACACCCGCCCGAAGAAGTACATCCTCGACATGTTCCCGTACCCCTCCGGCGACCTGCACATGGGCCACGCCGAGGCGTACGCGCTGGGCGACGTCATCGCCCGGTACTGGCTGCAGCGCGGGTACGACGTCATGCACCCCATCGGCTGGGACGCCTTCGGCCTGCCGGCGGAGAACGCCGCCATCAAGCGCGGGCTGGACCCGCGGGCGTGGACGTACGACAACATCGCCCAGCAGCGCGCGTCGATGCGCCGCTACGCGTGCTCCTTCGACTGGGACCGCGTGCTGCACACCTCCGACCCCGAGTACTACAAGTGGAACCAGTGGCTGTTCCTCAAGCTGTACGAGCGGGGTCTGGCGTACCGCAAGGACTCGCTGGTCAACTGGGACCCGGTCGACCAGACGGTGCTGGCCAACGAGCAGGTGCTGCCCGACGGCACCTCCGAGCGCTCCGGCGCCAAGGTCGTCAAGAAGAAGCTGACCCAGTGGTACTTCCGCATCACCGAGTACGCGGACCGGCTGCTGGACGACCTGGACACCTTGGAGGGCACGTGGCCCTCCAAGGTCCTGAGCATGCAGCGCAACTGGATCGGGCGCTCCACCGGCGCCGAGGTCGAGTTCGCCATCGAGGGCCGCGAGCAGCCGGTGACGGTCTACACGACCCGCCCGGACACGCTGCACGGCGCCACGTTCATGGTGGTCGCCGCCGACTCCGACCTGGCGCAGGAGCTGGCCGCCGATGCCGCGCCGGAGGTGCGCGCGGCGTTCGAGGAGTACCGCACGGCGGTGCAGGAGACCTCCGAGATCGACCGGCTGTCCTCGGAGCGGGAGAAGACCGGCGTGCCGCTGGGGCGGTTCGCGGTCAACCCCGTCAACGGCGAGCGGCTGCCGATCTGGGCGGCCGACTACGTCCTGGCCGACTACGGCACCGGCGCCATCATGGCGGTGCCCGCGCACGACCAGCGCGACCTGGACTTCGCCCGCGCCTTCGGGCTGCCGGTGCGCGTGGTCGTCGACGTGCGCGACGGCGAGGGGAACCCGCTGCCCGACCCCGCGGAGTCCGGCACGGCCACCGCCGGCGACGGGGTGCTGGTGAACTCCGGCGAGCTGGACGGGCTGGGCAAGGCCGCCGGCATCGCGAGGGCGATCGAGCTGCTGCAGGCCTCGGGCAGGGGCCGCGCGGCGAAGAACTACCGCCTGCGCGACTGGCTGATCTCCCGCCAGCGCTACTGGGGCACCCCGATCCCGGTGGTGCACACCGCCACCGGCGAGGTCCCCGTGCCCGAGGACCAGCTGCCGGTGCTGCTGCCGCCGAGCGAGGGGCTGAACCTCACCCCCAAGGGCACCTCGCCGCTGGGCGCGGCGGAGGGCTGGGTGAACGTGCCCAGCCCCGTGGACGGCACCCCCGCCCGGCGCGACCCGGACACGATGGACACCTTCGTCGACTCGTCCTGGTACTTCCTGCGCTTCGTCTCCCCGCACGACGACACCCGGGCCTTCGACCCCGAGCTCATCGCGCAGTGGGGCCCCGTCGACCAGTACGTCGGCGGCGTCACGCACGCGATCCTGCACCTGCTGTACGCGCGGTTCATCACCAAGGTGCTGCACGACATGGGGTACCTGCCTTTCGACGAGCCGTTCGCCCGGCTGCTGAACCAGGGCATGGTGCAGATGGACGGCTCCGCGATGAGCAAGTCCAAGGGCAACATCGTCCGGCTGTCCGAGCAGCTCGACGAGCACGGCGTGGACGCGGTGCGCCTGACAATGTCGTTCGCCGGCCCGCCCGAGGACGACATCGACTGGGCCGACGTCTCGCCCTCGGGGTCGGCGAAGTTCCTGGGCCGCGCGTGGCGGCTGGCGCGCGACGTCACCTCCGAGTCCGGGGTGGACCCCGCCGGCGGGGACGCGGCGCTGCGCGCGGTGACGCACCGCACCGTCCACGAGATCGGCCAGCACGTCGAGGCGTACCGGTTCAACGTGGCCGTGGCCCGCCTCATGGAGCTGGTCAACGCCACCCGCAAGGCGGTCGACTCGCCCGCGGTGGGCCCGGCCGACCCCGCGGTGCGCGAGGCGACCGAGGCGGTCGCGGTGGTGCTGAGCCTGTTCGCGCCGTACGCGGCGGAGGACATGTGGTCGCTGCTGGGCCACGACCCGTGCGTGGCGCGCGCCGGCTGGCCCGCCGTCGACGAGTCGCTGCTGGTGCGCGAGACCGTCACCTGCGTGGTGCAGGTCAAGGGCAAGGTGCGCGACCGCCTGGAGGTGGCGCCCGACATCGCCGAGGACGCGCTGCGCGAGCTGGCCCTGGCCAGCGAGAAGGTGCGGGCGGCGATCGGCGGGGCGGCGCTGCGCACCGTGGTGGTGCGCGCGCCGAAGCTGGTCAACATCGTCCCGGCCTGACGGCCCGCACGCACCGGGGCCCCGGCACCCCCGCGAGGGGGACCGGGGCCCCGGTGCGCACGAGCGCGGGGGTCAGGCCCGCGCGGCCCTCGCCTCCCAGGCGGGCAGCTCGTCCTCGCCGATCGGGAACCCGGGGAAGCGGGTCAGGCGCACCAGCGGGATCGCGCGCATCATCTGCCCGTTGTGCGGGTCCTCCAGCATCGCCCTCCACCGCCCCTCGCCGAGCGCCTCGCGCACCAGCGGGCCGGTCACCGGGTGCTCCAGCCAGGCGTCGACCGTGGACTCCCCGGTCAGCGGCAGCGCGACGTCGTCGCCGTCCAGGGCGATCGACGCCGTCAGGCGCACGTCGCGCGAGGAGGCGCCGACGCGGACCTCGAACCCGCCGCCCTCGACGACCCAGCGCTGCACCGCGGTGTGCCAGAACGCGAACGCGCGCCGGTCCAGGGCGACGGTGGCGGTGCCGCTCTCGCCGGGGGCGAGGGTCAGGCGGGCGAAGCCCTTCAGCTCCTGCTCGGGGCGGTACGCGCTGCACTCGGGGTCGCGCACGTACACCTGCACCGTCTCGGTGCCCGCGACGGCGCCGGTGTTGGTGACGGTCACCTCGACCTGCGCGCCGTCGCCGGCGGGGCGCACCCGCAGGTCCGAGTACGCGAACGTCGTGTACGACAGCCCGTGCCCGAACGGGTGCGCCACCGGCAGGGCGTGCGCGTCGTACCAGCGGTAGCCGATGAGCAGGCCCTCGCCGTAGCGCACGTGGCCGTTCTCGCCGGGGAAGTTGCCCACGGTCGGGTCGTCCTCGTGGCGCGCCGGGATCGTCTCGGCCAGGCGGCCGGAGGGGTTGGCCGCCCCGGTGAGCAGGTCGGCGACCGCGCCGCCGCCGGCCTGGCCCAGCAGCCAGGTCTCCAGCAGCGCGGGCACCCGCTGCTGCCACGGCTCCACGGTCACCGCGGAGCCGTTGGAGAGGACCACGACGACCCTGGCGTTCGCGGCGGCGACGCGCTCCAGCAGCTCCACCTGCGCGGCGGGCAGGTGCGTGTGCGCGCGGTCGTAGCCCTCGGACTCGTAGCGCGGGGGCAGGCCGAGGAAGACCACCACGACCTCAGCGCCCGCGGCGGCGTCGACGGCCTCCCGGGCCAGCGCGGCGTCGAGGTCCTCGGCGTCGGGGTCGTACCCGGCGGCGAAGACGACCTCCCGGGAGCCCCCGAACGCCGCGCGCAGCGCGCTGAGCGCGTCGTCGAGGCGGGTGGGGTTCACCTGCGAGGAGCCGGCGCCCTGGTAGCGGGGGGTGCGGGCGAACTCGCCGACCACGGCGACGGCGCCGCCGGTGGGCGCAAGCGGCAGCAGGGGGGCGGCGTGCGCGCCCTCGCCGACGGGCTCGTTCCTCAGCAGCACCGCGCTGGCGGTGGCGGCCTCGCGGGCCAGGGCGTGGTGGGCCTCGTGGTCCACGGTGCCCGGCTCGGCCAGCGCGGGGGCGGCCTTGGCCAGCAGCTCCAGCACGCGGCGGGCGGAGCGGTCCACCTCCGCCTCGGACAGCGTCCCGGCGGCCACCGCGTCCAGGACCCGGCGGGTGCCGGTGCCGCCGGAGGAGGGCATCTCCAGGTCCAGCCCGGCGCGCACGCCGTCCTCGCGCACGTTCACCGCGCCCCAGTCGGAGACGACCAGGCCCTCGAAGCCCCACTCCTCGCGCAGCACCCGCGTCAGCAGCCAGGGGTCCTCGGAGGCGTACACGCCGTTGATCCGGTTGTACGAGCACATCACGGTCCACGGCTGCGCGGTGCGCACCACCCGCTCGAACGCGGTCAGGTACACCTCGCGCAGGGTGCGCTCGTCGACGTCGGCGGAGACCGTCATCCGCTGCGTCTCCTGGTTGTTGGCCGCGAAGTGCTTCAGCGAGGTGCCCACGCCCTGGCTCTGCACGCCCCGCACCAGCGCCGCGGCCAGGTCGCCGGCCAGGACGGGGTCCTCGGAGAAGTACTCGAAGTTGCGCCCGCACAGCGGGGTCCGCTTCATGTTCACCCCGGGCCCGAGCAGGACGGCGACGCGCTCCGCGCGGGTCTCGCGGCCCAGCGCCTCGCCCACGCGGCGCAGCAGGGCGGTGTCCCAGGAGGAGGCCAGCCCGGCGGCGGGCGGGAAGCAGGTCGCCGGGACGCTGGCGTTCAGGCCCAGGTGGTCGGCGCCCTCCGCCTGCTTGCGCAGGCCGTGCGGGCCGTCGGTGACCATCACCGCCGGGACGCCGACGCGCTCGACGGCCGTGGTGTGCCAGAAGTCGCTGCCGCCGAGCAGCGAGGCCTTCTCCTCGAGGGTGAGTCGCGCGAGGAGATCCTCGACGCGCGCGCCGGCCGTGGCCGGGGTGGTGACGGCGTTGTCGGTCATGCCGCGCACCGTACCCCGAAACCGACCAACTGGTAGGTGTTGAGGGGCGGGGTGGTAGACACGCCCCGTGCACACGACGGCGCGGGAGGGCGGGGGGCGCGGCGCGCGCGCCGGCGGCTACGCCAAGGGGCGCGAGCGGCGCCGGCTGATCCTCGACGAGGCCGTGCGCCTGTTCGGCGAGTCCGGCTACCGCGGCGCCTCCCTGCGCGAGCTGGCCGCCCGCTGCGGCCTCTCGCACGCCGGGCTGCTGCACCACGTCGGCAGCAAGGAGGCGCTGCTGATGGCGGTCCTGGAGCACCGCGACGAGCAGGACGTGCGCGAGAGCGCCCCCGACGCCGGCGCGGACCCCCTGCGCGTCCTCGTGGAGGTGGTGCGGCGCAACGCCTCCCGGCGCGGCATCGTGGAGCTGTTCGCGGTGCTCTCCGCCGAGGCCACCGCCGCGGACCACCCCGCCCACGCCTTCTTCGCCGAGCGCTCCGCGCGCCTGGTGCAGCAGCTCGGCGCCGCGTTCGCCGAGCACGGCCACCCCGCGCCGCGCGCCGCCGCGCGCCGCCTCGTGGCGCTCGTGGACGGCCTGCAGGTGCAGTGGCTGCTGGACCCCGCCGGCGTCGACATGGCCGCCGAGACCGAGGAGCACCTGGCCCTGGAGCTCGCGCGCGCTCCCCAGGCCGCCGCCGGACCGGGCCGTCCACAGCCCGCCCCCTGACCCGGCCGGGTCGCCGCCGCCCGCGCCTAGCGTCCCGGCCGTGCCCGTGCCCCCGCTGTCCGACCGCGTCGCCGCCGCCCGCGCCCGCGACCTCGCGCGGCGCCAGCTGCGCCCGCCCGCGCGGCCGCCCGGGGTGCGCGAGGTGCTGCAGCGCGTCGAGGACCGCCTGCCCCCGGCGGTGCGGGCGGTGCGCTGGCGGGTCGGGCCGCGCGCCGCCGCCGGCGCCCTGCTCGCCGCGGTGCTCCTGGCCGCCGTCCTGGGCGCGCTGGCCTGGCGGACCTGGCCCGCCGGGCCCGCCGGGCCCGCACCCCGCGGCGCGGCGGGGCTGGCGGTGCCCGCCCGCGCCGAGCCCGCCGAGCCCGCCGAGCCCGCCGAGCCTCGCCCCGGGGGGGGGGGGGGGGGGGGGGGGGGGGGGGGGGGGGGGGCGGGGGGCCGGGGGGGGGGGGGGGGGGGGGGGGGGCCGCGGGGGGGGGCGCCCGGGGAGACCC
>NZ_JBJLSG010000024.1:0-49813 GCF_050871925.1 Kineococcus gurbantunggutensis | reverse complement strand
GCTCGCCGGTCAGCGCCCGGCGAGCGCACCGCTCAGCGGGTCAGTCGTCCTCGGCGGCGGCCATGAGCACGTCCCAGGGCACGTCCCGGCGCGCGCGCGGCGGGGGAGTGGCGCGCACCATCCAGTTGCCCCGATCGCGGTAGCGCGTGCTGAGGTTGCGCTTGCCGTGCTCCTGCTGCTGCGCGCCCACCGGCTCCGGGCGCACCTGCACGCGCACACCCGGGCGCACCACCAGGGCGCGGGTCTTGAGCTTGTGCTGCACGACCTGCCCCAGCGTGACCACCAGGCGACCGTCCTGGCCGATGCGCGCGGCCACGACGGTCGCGGTGAACTGCCCACCGGCGCAGGACCCTGACGCGCCGTAGGTGCCGGTGACGACCTGCCCGGCGCGGAAGCGGCTGACGAGCCGGTCGGCCAGCACCTCGAACTCCGGTTCCCTGGCCGCCACCCAGCACACCTGACCGGTCAGCACGGTGCCGTCGAAGCGGGCGCGGTCGGCCACCAGCGGATCGTGCAGGCGCATGGACTCCCACAGCTCCGCCGCCTGGCAGCGGGTGGTCAGGCCCATCGACGCCTCCACGAGGTTGTCGCCCTTGCGGAAGTTGACCCCGGCCGCGATCCGGTCGAGCAGGTACGTCCACGAGCGGTCCTCGCGCCCGACCACGGCGTGCGCCCCGGGCAGCGGCGAGCCGGTGTCCAGCTTCGCCGCCAGGCGCAGCAGGGACTCGCCGGTGCCGTCGATGCCTGCGGGCCGCGCGGCCGGTGAGGCACCGCTGCCCGGCCCGAGCGCACCGGAGGCAGGGCCGACGCAGTCCGTGCCCAGCCAGCGCGCCCACGTCTGCCAGGTGCGCTCCGCCTCCGGCGCCTCCCCGAGGATCCACCGCTGCGCGCAGGCGCTGGGCACGACGAGCACCGAAGGGCTGCCGGGGTGGTCCGCGCGCGCCAGCCACCAGTCCACGATCGCGGCCTGCGCCTCCCAGGGGCCGCCCGGTGCCACGTCGGCCACCAGGTGTCCCAGCATCGCCAGCGTGGCGTGGTCGGCCACCACCAGCGTGCGCCACGACGGCACCAGCTCATCGTCGCCGTCCTCGCCGTCGGCCCCGGCGTGCTCCGGTGCCTGCTGCGCCGGAGCGCCGCCGGCACCCCTCAGGCGCACCCGGCTCTTGGGCAGCGCGTGCTCCACCCCGACGCCGACGGCGGCCAGCGCGCGCAGCGCGTCCGCGCCGTGCGCCCGCTCGGTGCGGAAACCGGGGCCGCAGGCTCCCGTCCCGGCGCTCGCGGAGCTCTGCGGCGCGGCCTCCGGCGTCGGCGTGGTCGCGCTGAGCGCGAAACCGCCACCGCTCAGCGCCTGCAAGGTGATCGCGACCGGCGCGCGCAGCTGCGTGATCGAGGAGGCCGCCGCGCGAGGAACCGGGCGGGCGGTGCTGGCCGCGCGCAGCCGCGCGGCCAGGTCGTAGTGGGCGGTGCTCATCGCTGGTCCTCCGGGAGATCGGGGCGGGGGGCGGGCGCGTCGCCGCGCTCGGTGTCGTGCTGCGCGCGCTGGCCGCCGTCGCGCTGGCCGTGCACGCGCTCGGTGGCCGACCAACCGGCGCGCAGCGCATCGGCGACCGCGGCCAGGGGACTGTCCTGTGCGGCTTCTCGCGCCCCGCAGGCGATCGCGGTCACCTCGTCCAGCGTGCAGTCGGTCCCGGCCAGCACGGCGGCCGCGTACGCGCGCAGGGCTGCGGTCACGGCTGTGGGCTCGTGCAGCGCGGTCGCTTCCTGCGCGGCCGTGCCGGTGCTCTCAGAGGGTGACTGCATGGCTAAACACTAGCGCACTATGAATAGAGCGGCAAGGGGTGGTCGCGGGCCGGCGCCGAGCGCGGCCGGCCACCCCGGCGCCGGCCACTGCCGGGGGCGCGCCGTAGTCGCACCCCCGGCAGCGCCGCGGCCCGCCTGGCTCGCCGGTCAGTCGGCGGTGGCGATGCCCACCGTGTGCGCCCACGACGGCACCGCGTACGGGTTGCCGCCGTCGGGTGCCACCGGAACCTCGCCGGTGGAGTTGATGATCCCCGCTATCAGGCTCGCCCGCGTCGGCGTGGCTGGCCACGGGGTGTACCCGTCGGTCAGGACCACGATCACGTCCGGTCGCGGGCGCAGCGCCTCGGCAGCGGCGATCCCCACGCGCATGTCCGTCCCGCCGCCCCCGGCCAGGTCGATGCTGCTGCCCAGACCGGCCAGGCGGCGCACGTGCGTGGTCGCGGCCACGTCCGCGTCGCAAGCCAGCACGGGCACACCGCGCCCACGGATGCCCGCTGCGCGGACCACCCCGCCCACCTCGGCCACCGCCGCGTTCAGGTGCGCCGCGCTCATGGACGCCGAGGTGTCCGCCACGATCGCGACCGTGATCTGCCGGTCCTGCGCCCCGGGCAGGATGAAGCCGGGGATGCGCACACGGGGCAGCCGTGCGAACGTCTGCTCCCGCCACCCCGCCTGGTAGTGGATCGCCCGGCGCACCAGGGCGGGCAGCAGGCGCTTCCAGTCCAGCGCCGGTGCCCGCAGCTGGTCCTCCGCCCAGCGCGCCAGGGAGGCCGGGACCGTTCCGCGCCCGCTGGCGGCGTGCTCGCGCACCGCCTGTGCGGTGGCGCGTCGGATCAGGTCCCCGCGCGCCGGTCCCACCGGCGCGGCCACCCCCTCGGGGCCGGAATCGCTCTGCCCCAGCTCCCAGCCCGCCGCTGGTCCTCCTGCGCCGGAGCCGCACCCGGCCTCGCCGTCGTCGCTCTCGTCGGGGGGCAGGCTCGCGCACAACTGCTGGAAGTAGGACTCCTCGAACCCCCCGGGAGCCAGGTCCAACGCCTCGGGGGTGATGACCCCCTCAGGAAGCGGCACCGACTGCGCGAGCAGGCCGGGGTTGATCGCCGCGTCGGTGGCGTAGTTCCACGCCAGCGGGTGGCGGTGCGAGCCGATCGCCTCCCCCCGCCCGGCGTGGTCACGCACCATGTGCTCGACCTCGTGGCCGAGCACCCCGCTGGCCTCGGCGGTGCCCCACTCGCGCAGGCTCTGCGGGTCGATGTAGAGGCGCCAGTACCGATCGACGGCGAAGGTGCCCAGGCCCTCGGCGGCGAGCGGACGCAGCGCCAGGATCGCGTGCTGGAAGTACGGCAGGTGCTCGAAGGTGCGCAGCCGCGCCAGAGCGAACGCCTGGTGCTCGTCGTCGGTGAGCGGACGCAGCTTGGGCACCTGCGCCCCGCTGGCCTGCGCGCCGGGAGCCTCGGCGCTGACCGCCGCGCTCACGCCGCCACCGCCGCGTCGGTGAAGTTCGACGGCAGCACCCCGGCCTCGGTCAGCGCGCCCATCAGCTTGCGGGCGCTGGCGGGCGGCACCGTGTTGTTGGGCCGAGCGGCCATGAGGTTGCGCACGTTCGCGGCGGCCAGGTCGGGACGGCCCGCCTGCGCAGCCACGCTCAGCGGCCCCCACGCGGCCTTCCAGGCCACCACGGTGCCCCGCTGCACCGCCAGGGTGACCACGGCGTTGAGGATCGCCCACGCGACGTCGTCGCGCAGGCCCGCCCACGCGATGCTCTCCGGCTCGCGCGTGACCTCGTCGGGGTCGGGCAGGTCTGCCTCGCGCCGCCAGGCCACGAACTGCTGCGCCGCACCCTGGCCCACGAGCCCGGCCACGGCCACCGTCTCCGCCTCGGTGCCCTCGGGGTCGGAGGGGCACGGTCCCAGCGCCGCGAGCACGTCGGCCACGCGCTCCCACTGCCGGTGTGAGGGCCAGGCGCGCCCCTCCTTGTCGGGCTGGCCGTGGGGGCGGTCGTGCAGCAGGGCCGGGAACTGGCGGATGAACCCGGTGACCACGGCGCGGGTGACGGCGCGGCGCTCGGGCGTCGGGTCCGGCAGGCCGTCGAAGGCCCCTGCCGGCAACTGCCAGCCGGTCGTCATACCGGCGATCCACGCCTCAGCACCGGTGGGGAAGTCCATGTGCAGGAAGCGGTTGGCCAGCGGGCCGGGCAGGTCGTCACCGTCGACCGACAGCTCCGGAGGGTTCGCGGCGGCGATGATCTTGACCTCGCGCGGCAGGGTCAGGTCCCCCACGCGCCGGTCCAGGGCCACCGACAGCAGCGCCTTCTGCGCGTCCCCGGCGATGGTGACCTCGTCGATCAGCAGGTGCGTGGTCTCCCCGGCCGCAGCGCGCACGGCCCAGGCGGGCGGGATCAGGGTCACGTGCTCGTCGGCGCTGACGTGCGGCAGGCCCTGCAGGTCGATCGCGGTGTGCTTGTACGGCTCCACGACCTCGCACCGGCCGCCGTCCAGGCGGGCCAGGGTGCGCGCCATGCTCGTCTTGCCGATACCAGCGTCGCCCCACCACAGCGGCACGATGCCGACGCGCATGGCGGCGGCCGAGACGCGCAGGAACGTCGTCAGGCTCAGTGCTGATGACGCAATCTGAGAGTTCACGCTGGACGGCTGGGGGGACGGCTGAGTGCTGCGCATCGGTGGCTCTCCAGCGTCGCTGGGCTGGTTCGTCCGCGGCTCCGGGTCGCTGTCCCGGTGCCGCAGTAGTGCAACCATAGCAGCCTAACGAAATG
Source organism: Kineococcus gurbantunggutensis (assembly GCF_050871925.1). Classification (NCBI taxonomy): domain Bacteria; kingdom Bacillati; phylum Actinomycetota; class Actinomycetes; order Kineosporiales; family Kineosporiaceae; genus Kineococcus; species Kineococcus gurbantunggutensis. The sequence continues at coordinate 45,243 of NZ_JBJLSG010000024.1, read as the reverse complement.
CGCGCAACCCCGGGTGCGATGAACGGAGAAAAACCATCCCTGCCCCTCGCCGCGTTAGTGTGCTAATGTTAGCGATGTCGGGACACGAGCGTCGACCCCTCGGGGGATTGCGCTGATCGCGACACCCGCCGGCGGATCTGCTGGCCACGACGGAAGTACCGCCCGCGCTGCTGGCCCACCTCGAAACCGGAGCACCCCGTGATCGGTAGATACCTCGACCTCACCACCGCGCACCTCGGCGCCCGCGAGACGCGCGGCGCCGCACACCAGCTTCAGGGCAGCGGCCCTCGAGTCATCACTCACGAGCACGGCCTGTGGGTCCACGTCAGCCAGGAGCCTGCGGAAGCCTTCGAGGCTGAGGCGGCGCACCTGCGCGAGAGCTTCCCCCACCTGCTCGCCGCCCTCCGTCTGGCCCGCGCCCTGGGCCCGGACGTGTTCTGGCTCAACTTCGACGCCGATGGCGAACGGCGCGAGGAGTTGCCCGTGCACGACTGGTGAACGCGTGGCCGGGGCGGGCCGGCGCGCGCCGGCGGCTCCACCGACGTCGGTGGCGCTGTGCGGGCTCGCGGTCAGCTCCGGGCGCACTGAGCTCATGAGCTGGCTGCTTGCCCACCGCCCCGGCTGATCGACGTCATGGCCGATGACGCTGTGCGGGTGGTGATCGAAGCCGCCACCAGCGCCGAGGCCATCGCCGAGCTGCGCGCTCAGATCCCCGCCGACCACAAGATCCTCTACGTCATGGCGGCCGACGCGAGCGCGCCTGTCGCACTCGCCTGACGCGCCAGAGCAGCACCAACTCGAGCGCGGCGCCCGGCGCCCCACCCGGGCATGGCTGCCGGTGCGTGGCCTCCAGGTGCCTGAAGCGCTCTGTGGGTCGCCTCGCACGGCCCGCAGAGCGCGCCGTCGGCTCAGCCTGGCGTGTCTCGGCTTGACGCCGAGCGCACCAAGGTCGCTAAGCTCCCAAGCCAGTCGAACACACGTTCGATACGCGGGGGGAGGTCTGGTGTCCAGCGAGGCGCGCATCGTCGAGGACGCCGGAGTTCCGGTCGCAGTGCTGCTGCACGGCCGGCACCTCGTGGTGCACCACGCCTACCGCTGGCACGAGCGGCCCGCCATCCCCTGGTGGCGCAGCCTGCGCCGTCTACCCACCACCGGCAGCGGTCACGGCCACAAGGGCGCTCAGACGTCTGTCACTGCCTCGCAGGCCGGGGTCACGGTCGCCGGCGCGAGCACCGTGCGGGAGGCTCCGTCGGACCTGGTGGACCTGGTGGACCTGGTGGACGTGGAGCGCTGGCAGCTGCAGGCCCGCGCCTGCGCCGACGCGGCCTGCCGCTGCTGCCGCACCGCCGCGCGCGAGCAGGCCGTACCCACCAGAGCCGACGACAGCGCCGACGAGATCGACGCGTTCGACGGGATCGACGAGACCGACGCGTTCGATGCGTTCGATGCGCCCGCCTACGAGCACAGCAGCGCCGCCGCGGTCCTGCTCGACGCGGTGCGTCGCTCCACCGGCTGGCAGGTCCTGCGCGTGGACCTGGTGAGCGCGGAGGGGGCTGCCGGTGCCCACGCCGGTGAGCACCTCGACGAGGTGCTCACCGACCTCCTCGAGGACTCCGTCGCCGAGCCCGCTGAACTCCTCACGCACGTTCCCGGTGAGCGAGCCGCACAACACTGCCCCGACCGTGCAAGCGGCGGCGGCAGCCTCTCCTCCACTGACACCTCGAGGGTCCTCGAGCACGTCAGCGGAGTCTTCCCCGGGCAGGTTGTCTCCAGCGCGCACGGACGGGGCGGGTCGAGCACGGGCTGAGGGCGGCGCATGTCGTTCGCCCACCTGCACGTGGCCAGCAGCTACAGCTACCACTACGGCACCGCCTCCCCGGCGGACCTGGTGGCCGCAGCGCTGGCCGACGGAGCCGACGCGGCCGCGCTGACCGATCGCGACGGCATGCACGGGCTCATCCAGCACGTCGGCGCCTGCCGCGCCGCGGGCATCGACGCCATCGCCGGCGTGGACTTCGCCCTCGTGGAGGAGCCCGACAGCGCCGCAGCACCCGCCCACGAGCCAGCCTCCGGCGTCTCCGACGCCCTCGCCGTGCACCGTGCCGGGGCGCTCGCCGGCGCGCGCCGGCACGCCTCGCCCAGCCGCCTGGTGGTGCTCGCGCACGGGCGCACCGGAGGAGCGGGCTGGGCGGCCCTGTGCCACCTGACCACCGCAGCGCACGGCACCGGCGCGCGCACCGCGCGGAGCGCCGACGCACAGGAGCTCACGGTGCCGGTGACACGCCCGATGCCGGCGATCACACGTGCTCAGCTGGCGCGGGCCTTGAGCACCCCGCGTCCCGTCCCGCGCGCCGGCTCCGCCTCCAGCGCCGCAACCGCGGAGGAGGACCACGACCGGGCAGGTGGAAGCCGAGCCGAGGAGGGGTGCGCGCCCACAGTTGCTGAGGAGGCGGTGCTCAGCGTGCTGCTGGGCGCGGACACCGACGTCGGCCGTGCCCTGGCCAACGGGCGCACCCGGCTGGCGCGCGCCGCCTGGGCTCGCTGGTGCTCGCTGCTGCCGGCGGGGGTGGCCCCCGCCAGCGTCCTGGCCGCGGAGATCGTGTGCCACCTGACCGTGCAGGGGCACCCGCGCTCGATCTCGGTGGCCGCCCGGGCGCTGCGCACCGCCGCCGAGGCCGGCATCCCGGTGGTGCTGACCAACGCGGTGCGCCTGCTGCACCCCGGGGAGACGATCAGCGCCGACCTCGGCGACGCGGTCGCGGCGCTGCGCGCCCTGGAGGACCTGCACGCCCCCCGGCGCACCGGTACCCGGGCACGCACCTCGCCGCCGGTGGCAGCAGGCGCGCACCTGCCGGGAACGAGCACGTCGGCCCCGTCCTCGTCGGCCCCGTCCTCGTCGGCCCCGTCCTCGTCGGCCCTGACCGCGTCGGCGGGGGATCCGTTCGGCGGGCACCTGCGCGGTTCCCTGCTCTCCCCGAACGCGCAGGCCTGGCTGAAGCCGACCGCCGCGATGCAGCGCATCGCCGGCGAGGTCGCCGCAGCCGCCGACCTGGGAGCGCACGGGGTGAGGATGCTGCTGTCCGGCACCGCCGCCGTGGTCGATCGCTGCAGGCTGGACCCGGAAGCGGACCTGGGCTGGGGCACCCCGCGCACCCCGGAGGTGGCGGTCCTCAAAGTGGCGAACTCCGCGATGGGTGAGCTCGCCCAGCGCTGCACCGCGGGCCTGGAGCACCGCCACGCCGGCGCCTCCACCGCCCGCCGGCAGCGCGTGGTCGACCAGGTCGCCGCGGAGCTGGCCGTCATCGACGCCCTGGGCTACGCCACCTTCTTCCTGGCCGTGCACGAGACCGTTCGCCTGGTGCGCGGCATGGGGGTTCGCGCCGCCGCTCGCGGCTCCGCGGCCGGCAGCGTGGTGGCCTGGCTGCTGGGCATCTCAGGCGTCGACCCCTTGGAGCACGGCCTGCTCTTCGAGCGGTTCATCTCCGAGCGGCGCGAGTCGCTGCCCGACATCGACCTGGACGTGGAGTCCGCCCGCCGCCACGACGTCTACCGCGCCATCGCGCGGCGCTTCGGTGCGCAGCGGGTGGCGCTGATGGCGATGACGCAGGCCTACCGCTCTCGCGGAGCGGTGCGCGATGCCGGCATGGCCCTGGGGGTGGACGAGGAGCTCATCGACGACGTGGCCAAGAGCCTGCGCGGGGTCAGCGCCCGGGGCCTGCGCGCCGCGCTCGCCGAGCGCCCCGAACTGCGCGAGCTGGCGCAGCTGGTGCGCGCGGACCGGCAGCTGGACCTGCTGGTGGATGCCTCGGCGTTCCTGGACCGCCTGCCGCGGCACACCTCGCTGCACCCGTGCGGCATCATCCTCTCCGACGCCAGCCTCGCCGCCCGCACCCCGGTGCAGCCGTGCGGCATCGAGGGCCTGGCCATGTCCCTGTTCGACAAGGACGACATGGACCCCATGGGCTGGCTCAAGCTGGACGTGCTGGGGGTGCGGATGCAGTCCGCCATCGCCCACACCCTGCGCGAAATCGAGCGAACCACCCCGCCGCCCAGCGAGCCGACCACCGAGGCCGGCGGCGACTCCGGCAGCGAGCCACACGGTTGCTCCGCTGCCGCCCCGCGCGAGGCAGTACCGCACCCGCGCCGGAGCACGCCGCCAAAGGCCCACCGGCCGGCAGTCACGACCGAACCTGCAACACCCACCCGGGCAGCGCCGCAGCCGGCAGCGCCCGAGTCGGCGCTCCTTCACGCCGGCGGCGCACCTGACCTGGACCGCGTGCCGCTGGACGATCCGGCCACCTTCGAGCTGATCCGCTCCACCCACACCCTGGGCGTCTTCCAGGTCGAGTCCCCCGGCCAGCGCGAGCTGCTGGGCAAGTTCCAGCCGGCCACCTTCACCCACCTGGTCATCGACGTGGCCCTCTTCCGGCCCGGCCCGATGGCCAACGACATGATCACCCCGTTCCTCGAGGGGCACCACGGCTGGCGCCAGGTGCGCCTGCCGCACGCGGACCTGGCCTCCATCCTCGGGGAGACGCACGGGGTGGCGATCTTCCACGAGCAGGTCATGCGGATCCTGGACGTCTTCACCGGCTGCGGCCTGGCGCGCGCGGACGTGCTGCGCCGGCACCTGTCCGACGCTGCTGAGCGCGCTGAGGTGGAGCGCTTCTTCCGCACCGCGGCCGCCGCGCGCGGCTACGCACCCGAAGCGGTGCAGGCGGTGTGGGCGATCGTGGCCGGGCACGGCGGTTTCGGTTTCGCCCGCGCGCACGCCGCGGCCTTCGCCGCGACCACCTACCACTCCGCCTGGCTGAAGGCCCACCACCCGGCGCAGTTCCTGGCCGGGCTGCTCGAGCACGACCCGGGCATGTACCCGCGCCGCCTGCTGCTGGCCGAGGCCCGCCGCCTTCGGGTTCCGCTGCTGCCGCTGGACGTGCAGCGCTCCACCGGCTCCTGGCGCTGCGAGGTGCTGCCCGACGGACGCACCGGCATCCGGGCGGCGCTGAGCCAGGTGCACGGCATCCACGAGAAGGAGGTCCAGCGCCTGGCCGGCGCCCAGCCCTTCACCGACCTGCACGACCTGATCGAGCGGGCCCGCCCGCACGCGCCCACGCTGCGCCGGCTGGCCGCGGTCGGCGCCCTGGACACCCTGGTGGGCGTGGGCACCCACCGCTCCGGCACCGGGCGGGTGCTCAGCCGCGGGGACCTGCTGGCGCACTTGAACGCCACCCGCCCCCGCCGGCACAGCACCCCTGCCGATCCCGGCAACAACTCCGCCCGCCGCAGCGCTCACGGCCGGCCGCCAGGCACCAGCGGCCCAGGCGCCGGTGGTGCCCCGGCGGCCACCGGCCAGGCGGCCGTGCCGGTCCAGCTGATCCTGCCCATCGACGACGCCGGCCACCTCCTGCCCGCTCCTTCAGCACCGGCCACGGCCTCGACCACTGGGTGGTCGACCGACGACGAACCTGGGAGCCCCGACGGCCGCGCTGCCTCGGGGCACCGGCGGATGCAGCAGGTGCGCACCGAGCTGGAAGTGATGGGCCTGGACCTCAGCGAGCACGTGCTCGGTGCCCACCTGCCCCGCCTGGCCGGCTGGGGCGTCGTGCCCGCCGAGCAGCTGCTCACCCAGCGCACCGACACCGACGTCCTGGTCGCAGGGGTGCGGGTGGCCACCCAAAGCCCACCCACCCGCAGCGGCCGCGCGGCGCTGTTCCTCACCCTGGACGACGGCACCGGCTGCGCCGACGTCACCGTCTTCGCCGACGTCCAAGCCACCACCAGCCACCGGGTGCTGCTGCGCAGCTCGCTGCTGCTGGTGCGCGGCCGGCTGCGCCGCACCGGCCCGCGCGGGGTCAGCATCACCGCGCTACAGCTGTGGGACCTGCAGGCCCTGCTCACCTCGGGGCGGGCGCCGTCGTGGTGAGCAGCGCACGGTTCAGTGCGGGAGGAGCGCAGCGGATGCTCACCGGAGTGCCCCACGTCGAGCGAAGCTCACAGCGTCTTCAAGCCAGCGCGGCGCAGGCGAGCGCGTGCGTTGCGAGCGGCCCTCCAGTCGCTGCTGGTGCCACCGACGGCGATGGCCGGCAGGCCCGGGTCGTCGGGATAGACGAGGCACCCGTGCTTGGTGTCCACCACGCGCCACCCCGCACGCCGGGCGGCACTCAGCAGCGGCCGGTGCTCACGGCGGTGCTTCACCGCCGCTGCCCCGGAATGGGCATGCCCAGCGCCTGCAGCAGCTGCTCGCGCAGGAGGCGCCGCTCGTGCCGGGTGCCGCCGGTCAAGGATGCGGTGAAGACCTTGCCGCTCTGACGACCGCTCTGACGGCCGCTCTGACGACCGGCCTCGCCGCCACCCTGACCCATACCCGGCAGGGGGCTGGCGCTGGGCGCGCACGTGCTGGCATCCCTGGCACTGCTCAGCTGGGCGATGGCGTACTCGCGCGGGTGGTGCACCACCCGCAGGGTGTGCCAGCGCACGGCGAAGACACCTCCACGCGGGCAGTAGCGCAGGAACTCGCGCGCGCACTCGTCGAGCACCTCGTGGGTACCGGACAGGTCCGGGCCGGGAGCCGAGCGCACACGGCCCGGACCCAGCCAGGCACGCACCTGCTGCTCGGCGGTGGTGGTGAACAGGCACCCGTGTTCGCGGTGCAGCCGGTTCAGCTGGCCGGGCGTGGCGTTCACGCGCGGCAGGGGACGGTGCTGGAGGTGCGGCTGGTACATCGAAGATCCTCCTCAGGGGGTGGGTGGTCGCCGGGTGTGGTGCCGGCTCGGGTAGTGGCGGTGCAGGTGATGGCGGTGCGGCTGCACGGCGCCTCCGGTGCGCCGTGGCGCGCCGGTGTGTGCAGGCCGCGGACGACGAAGAGGGCGCCACCAAGTCCTGGTGGCGCCCTGCGCGCCAGGCCCGGCGCTTTTGCTAGGTCAGAGCGCGGACCGGGCGTACCGGCTGAACAGGTGAGCCGTGAAGAGCCCGGCGATGCGCGGCCGATCCTCAGGCGCCAGCCGCAAACCGCCGGGGGCTGGCCGGCTGCATCTCGCGGACAGCTGCTGAGCTGGTGGGCTCGAGCGTCTGCCCGGGGATGCGTGGGTGCAGGCGGCGACCGCTCGTGCAACCGGAAGCACCTGCGCCGGCTCGCATCGAGGTCTGCCCGGGCGCTGCACGCTCAGGTGCTCCCCACCCGGGTACTTCACGGGTGAGACCGGCGCTGACCGTTGCGCCGTCCAGGTGGTCCTGCACCGCTGCGGCCAGAGCGTGCTGGTGGCAGCGGAGTGGCCAGCGGCGCCGCTGCGTGAGGGTGCGCGGCCGGCGCTTCAACGCTGCCGAAACTGCTCTCACTCTGTTAATTCCAACCAAGGGCATGGAACCCCCCCCGGCCGATTCACCTACGTGGAGCAGGCGAAGCCTTCGGTTCACACGTTGGGAGCAACGCAGAAACCCGTGCGTTGCTGACGCTCACCTGCCGAAGAGGTGAGCGGCGACAGCGTCCGTCATGACGGTGGTGATGGCCGTGGTCACGACGCGCGGGCTGAGGGCTCCAGCTCGGCTGCCCAGCTCAGGCCAGGGCCGGCGCCTTGAAGATCTGCCGCTGGTGCCAGCGCAGGTGCTCCGCCGCCGGCGGCACCCGCCCGGGCCGATCCATCGCCAGCAGGCGCTGGTGCAGCTCGTAGACGCTGCGCGCAGCGGCGGAGCGGGCGGTGAAGGCGGCGGAGACCTGCACCCGCAGCTGAGTCGTCACGCCCAGCACGCCGCGGTCGAAGAGCTTGTGGTGCAGGCTGCACAGCGCCAGGCCGTTGTCGGCCTCGTCGGGGCCGGAGAACTGGAACCAGCGCACGTGCGCGGCCTCCAGGCCGACGGGGGCGTGCAACAGCTGCCCGTCGAAGCCGCAGAACGCGCACGAGCGCTCCCACGCCTGCAGCACCTCCCGGCGCCAGGCGGCGCTGCGCTTGCGCTCGGTGGGGGAGCGGCGCGCGTCGTCGGCCAGCAGCCCCGCCGCACCAGATGCGCCAGGTGCGTCAGGTGCGCCAGAGGTGGCAGAGGTGCTGTCCGTGCCACTGCGCTGCTCGAGCTGCGGCAGCTCCAGGGTGTCCGCGTCCAGGCCGATGGCGGCCAGGACGTCGGGCGCGACGGTGGGCGCGAAGTTGGTGCTGGCCAGCTCGTGCACGGCTTGCAGCGCCACGTGCGGGTGCGCCAGCAGCCACGCCTGCAGCGCGGGCTCGAGCCGGCCGACGACCGCCTGCTCCTCCAGCGGCTTGACGCGGTCCATGGGCACGTCGGGAGTAAGCGTCCAGAAGCCGTCCGAGCGCAGCCGGGTGAAGGGGTAGGCCGCCGACTGCACGGGGCTGGTCTTGCTGGTGGGGCCGAACTCGGTGATCAGGGCGGCCAGCTCCCGGCGGGCTTCCAGCCAGGTGATCGCGCTGGTGCCGGTGCTCAGCAGCCGAGCCAGGGCGAGCATCACCAGCAGCGGCTTGTGCGGGGCGCGCAGGCCGTTCTGCTGGTACTGGCGCAGCGTCAGCAGCCGCTGCAGCGCCGCCGGCTGCCCCGGCCCTGGTACGGAGGGCCCTGGTACGGAGGGCCCTGGTACGGGCGGTCTGGCGGGTGGCTGCTGGCTCACTCGCACACCGTGCCGTCACCGTCGGCGTCGCGGTAGAAGCCGTACTCGGGGTCCTGTCCCTGAACGTAGGGGCCGTAGCCGGCGGCGTTGGCGGCCTTGCAGGTGCCGAAGTCCGGATCCGTCCCCGCACCGGCCGCGGGTTCGGGGTCAGCGGGTGCGGGGTCAGCGGGTGGCGGGTCGGCTGGAGCAGGCGCGGCAGGTGCCGGGGCAGGTGCCGGTGCTGCAGGAGCCGGTGCCGGAGCTGCGCTGCCCCCGCCGCTGGCTGGCGCCGCGGCCGGGCTGATGGGCACCGGCTGGTCCGGGCAGGAGGCCAGCACCCCGGCGATGGCGTCGCGCTCGGCGGCGGTCACCCACAGCCCCCAGGTGGCCTTCAGCGCCACCTGCCGTGCGACGTAGGTGCAGCGGTAGGCGCGGTTGGGCGGCAGCCAGGTGGCCGCGTCCCCGTCGCCCTTCTGCCCGTTCAAGGGACCGTCGACGGCCAGCAGCTCCAGGCCGTCGTTGGCGAAGGCGACTCGCTTGGCCACCTCCCACTGCTGGGCGCCCTTCTGCCAGGCGTCGGAGAGGGCCACGACGTGGTCGATCTGCACCGCTGAGGAGGTGTCCTGCCCGCGCACGAAGGTGATGGTCGTGCCGCTGTAGGGGTCGGCAAGGGTGCCGGTGGCGACGACGCAGTCGCGGGTGCCGGGCTTGAAGCTCTCGTCGATGAGGTCCCGGGCCAGGACGTCGTTGCGGGAGTCGCAGCCGTTGTGGTCGGTGTCGATCCAGCCGTCGCCGAACTGATCACGGCTGTAGCCGGTCTTCGGTGCCCGGCCCTTCACCTCCAGCGTCTCCAGGATGGCCAGGGCGCTCTGCGCCTGCGCGCCGCCGGCCGGCGCCCCGGCTGCGGGTGCGGGTGCGGCGCTCGCGGGCGGCTCAGCCGGGACGGAGGTGGCAGCGGGGACAGGTGCACCCGGCGGAGGGCTGGCCGGTGAGCTCGTGCCGCTCGCTCCTGCGGGCGAGGAGCTGGCCGCGGTCGTGGAGGTGCCGGGCGTGCACCCGGCGAGCAGGACCGCCGCCACGGCGCCGGCTGCAGCCGCAGCACTCACGCGGCGGCGCGGGGAGGGCCACGTCGTCACTCCTCCACTCTTACAGGCTGACGCCGACAGCAGCGGCGGCACGGCCGCGGCCGCCACGCCGGACCACGCCTGCCTCCCCGTGCTCCCAGGAGGCGCCACCTAGGGCCGAAGAGGGTGCGGCCGGCGGTCGGACGTAGGAGGTGGGTGAGGGCTGCGGGGGGAATGCCGGTGCGGTGCCGGTGCTTGTAGAGGGTGATCGACCTGCTGCATGTCCCCGGGCCTCACCTTCAGCCACCTCGAGTGGCCACTCGCCGAGAGGCGACTGCCGGGTCGATCAGCACGTGCGCGGCCGCTGGGTCCTTGGACCCGGCGGCCGTCGTGCGTTCCGACGCGCTGGGGGCCGTGCGCGTCGCGGGCCGCACGCGCCGGGGTGGGGCGTGCGGCGCTCAACGCAGCACCTCCACGTCCTCCCCGAGCACCTGCAGCAGCGCGGGCAGCTCGCGCGCGCGGGGACGCACCAGGTGCGCGGTGCGCGCGGCCCGCAGCAGCGGCAGGTCGGCCAGGCTGTCGGAGTAGGCGTGCTCCACGGGCAGCTCGAGGCCGGCTGCGAGCAGGGCGCGCACCTTGGCCTGGCCGCGGGCGGGCACGGCGTGCGGCAGGCGCCAGCGGTGGGCGGTGAACGTGCTGGCCACGACCTGGAGGTCCTGAAGCCCCAGGGCGTCGCAGAGCGCGCGGGCCAGGGGCTGTGCGCAGCCGGTGGCGACGACGACGCGGTTCCCGGCGGCCCGGTGCTCGTGCAGGCGAGCCAGCGCCAGGTCGATGCGCCGGCCGCCGGCGACACCGGCGTGCTCGGCGGCGAAGGCGCGCACCAGCTCCTGCAAGCGCTCGGGGTGCAGGCCGACGGTGGCCGCCCAGACGACGAGGCGCTCGGCGTGGATCCGGCCGGTGCGCCGGGCACCGAGGGCCAGCCACGCCGGGGCGCTCAGGACCACCAGGGCCAGGCGGGCGGGGGAGCGGCGCAGCAGGTGGCTCAGGAAGCGGGCGAAGGAGTCGGTGGCGAGCAGGGTGTCGTCCAGGTCGAAGACCACGCACGGCTGCCGGGGCACCCGGCGACCACTAGGAGTGGGCGGACAAGGGCCGGGCGGCGGGTCACGGGCACGGTGGGTTCACCGGTTGGTCGCGGGCATCGAGCAAGCGCTCGATGGCGGGGACCGCCTCGCTCAACCGGCGCAACACCGGCGTGGTGCGCCCGAGGCGAGCGAGGCCGCGCTGCAGGGCGCTGCCCATCGCGCGCTCGCAGACGACGACGTCGGCGTAGGCGGTGGCAGTGGACAGGTAGAGCATGTCGTTCAGGTCGTCCGGCTTCCAGGTCAGGCCCCGGTTGAGGTGGCGCTCGTGCAGGACCTCGCGGAACAGTCCCAGCGTGGGCAGGGCCGAAAGCCGGGTGGGGTGCTGCCAGAACCACTCGCTCATCTACGTCGTGGTGATGCCGCTGGACCGGGCCTCTTCCGCCAGCTCCCGCTGCAGGTCGTGCAGGAGCAGGGCGTCGACGGACTTCCGCTTCTGCTGGGAGTCGCGGGGTTCATGATCCAGCCAGTCCGAGAACTGCTGGTTGCTCTGCGTCCAGCCGGTCGGCGGGGTGGAGGGGATGTGGTTCCGGTCGAGCATGAGGTCGATGGACACGGTGGCCGACAGCAGCGCCTCGTAGGCGGCCGCGAAGTCGGGCGGGAAGTCCAGAGGTGCCTCGGTGGAAGGCCCACCGCGCGCAGGACCGTGCAGCACGCCCGGCACCAGACTGACGACGGAGCGCGCGCACGGTGCGGGCCCGCCGAGGAACACCTGCTCGTAGGAGGCCCGGATCTCATCGCGGCGCACCTGCAGCGGGTCGCGCAGCTGCCATCCACGGCTGAGCTGCAGGATGGTCAGCCCGAGCCGGTACCGGGCGGCGTCATCGGGCCACTTCGTCGTCTCGTGGTAGTGCCCGGAAGAGGCCGGCAGCACCAGGGCGCCGCTGTGGGCCGGCTCCGCCAGCCGCAGCGCCGCCTAGCGATCCTCGACGGGGATCCGGGAGGACGTGTCGCCGGCCTTGCTCAGCGTGCTCCACTGGTTCTGGTCCAGGTAGACGACGGGCCGGCCGGCGAGCTGCTCGTCGTCATCGCCGGAGGGCAGCTCGAAGACGACGGCGTCCCCGGTGACGGTGATGGCGAGCAGCGCCGCTCCCGTGAAGCTGGCGTCCGTGGGGGCCCAGTGCAGGCTCGCCACCGTGCTGGTCTCACGAAACGGTGACGCCTGCAGCGGGAAGCGGGCTTGCCTGCCGTCCGCGCGCAGGAATGTGACCGAGGAGTCGTCACGGCTCATGGTGACGCCGACGATCGGCAGCCCGGACTCAGCGTCCTTCACACCTCGATCCTCGCGCCTGCACGCTCGTCAGCGGGCACTACGCCGCAGGTGCCCGGTGCTGCGGGCGTGGAGCACCGAGGAGCAGAGGGCCGCGGCGACGGCCGCGACCAGCCAGCCGACGTCGGAGAAGATGCTGGAGCTGGTGCCCGTCTCGTCCGCGCGCACACCGCCGGCTGCGGTGATGACGACCCAGGCGCCCAGCAGGAGCAGGCCCACCAGCGCGCTGGCCAGCACGGGCGGGCGGCGCGGGGAAGCCGTCAGGGTCACCAGCAGGGCCAGCAGGACCACCAGGCCGCCCAGGGGCAGCGCGGCCAGGGCGGCGAGCAGGGGGATCTCCACGCCGGCACTCTGGTGCAGCTCCCGGTGGCCGGGGGGTGGCCGACAGGGTGCTGCTCGGGGTCTTCACGAGTCCTGCCCGTCGTGGTCGCGCACCCGACGGCGACGGCGACGACGGCGAGGAGCGGTGGCCGGGACCCTAGTGGGCTCAAGTGTTGACGGTGTCGGCGACGAAGCCCAGGTCGTCGTCCTCGACGACCTGCCACGCCTCTGGACCGGGCGCGGCCAGCACCTGCGGCGGCGCAGCAGGCGCTGACGGTGGGGCCCGACTGCGGCGGTGGTCATGCGCCGGGCGGACGGGCAGCCGCGGTGCTCCGGCCCCCAAGACCAGGTCAGCTCGCTTCGCGCAGGGGCTCCGGTGGCCGCGCGCCGGCCGTGGACGGTCACCGACTGCCCGGATCGGCTTCGATCAGCCTCGATCGGAACTCGCTGTTCGCACGGCTGTCACACCGCGGAAACAAGGCCGCGCGAGCGTGCAGTGCGCTCGCTCACAGGCCGCGCACAAGCACCGAGCAGCCGCGGCAGATCGAGTCCGCGGGTGCCTCCACGCCGAAGGAGTCCACCTTGTCGTCTGATCACTGGAGCTCGGTCCGCCGACGCAGCATCCTCGGCGCGGGCCTGTCAGCTCCGCTGGCGGCCGGCGCCGCCGCACCGGCCCACGCCCAGGGAACCGGAGCGAGGCGACGACCCGGCGGATCCAGGCCCCGGTGGGACCACCACCTGCGGGCGAGTGCCGACACCCTGCACTGGGGTGGCTTCCCGATCGACTGGGAACCGGCCCTGACCATCACCTCGGGGCAGACCGTGCGCGTCGACCTGCTCTCCCACCAGGGCGCGACCCAGGAGATCCACCCCGTGGAGTACTTCGCGGCCTTCGGCGCCGGGCCGGAGGCGGTCCTGCCCGATGCCGTCGACTTCTGGCAGAGCAGAGCCGAGCGCCAGGCCTCCGGCAGGCAGTACGGCGGACACGTGCTGACCGGGCCCATCTACGTCGAGGGCGCAGAACCCGGCGACACCCTCGCGATCGACATCATGGACGTGCAGACGCGAGCGCCGTACGGGTTCAACAACACCGCCCCGGAAGGTGGTGTCATGGCGACCTTCTACCCCGGCTGGCGCGAGGGCGACACGGGTCTGGACATCCCCGCCGAGATCCCCCCGGACATGCCGGCAGGGGTGTGGCCCGACGTGCGCACCCACATGTACCGGGTCGGCCCCCACCGCGGCCAGGACGTCGTCTTCTTCTCCGACGGCCTGAAGGTCCCGGCCCGGCCCTTCCCCGGCATCATCGCGGTCGCCCCGCAGAGCGGGGTGTTCATCGGCAACACCGAGGACGCGCCGCCGCCGGCCACGGGGGTGCAGAACTCCACCCCGCCGTGGACCTTCGGCGGCAACATGGACGTGCGCGACCTGTGCTCGGGCTCGACGCTGTACCTGCCGGTGTTCCAGCCCGGCGCCCAGGTCTTCATGGGTGATCCGCACAGCGCCCAGGGCGACGGTGAGGTCAGCGGCACCGCCGTGGAGCACTCCTGCGTCGGCAACTTCCGCATCACCGTGGTGAAGGACGTCGAGACCGAACTGCCCTGGGCCGAGAACGAGACGCACTGGATCATGATGGGCATCCACTGGGACCTCGACCGCGCCATGCGGATGGCGGTGGAGAAGACCGTCGACTTCCTGGTGACCACGCAGGGCCTCACGGTCCCCAAGGCCTACTCCTTCGCCTCGATCGCGGTGAACTACCACAACGCCGAGGTCGTGGACCGCACCCAGGTCGTCACCGGCTACATCCCCAAGGACGTCTTCGAGCGTCGCCGTTGACGACGGGCCGGTGCAGGAGCTGGTGCGAGGCTCCGGGGAGTCGCGGGGGGCCGGGAGCGATCTGGTCCCCACGGCTGCCCGGCCCGGCGCTCGAGCCCGCCAGCTGATCACCGGTGGTGGCGGGGTCGGCTGCAGCTGACCCCGCCACCACCGCTGGCGCAGCGTGAGCGCAGCGGCCGGCCACGCCGTGAGGACCGAGCGGTGATCGACAGCGTCGCCGTCGTGCCGTCCGCGGGCGCCGGCGGAGTGCAGCTCCCCGGCACCCGGGAGTGCCCCGCCCGAGCGCGCTCAGCGACGGCTCGGGACGCAGGTGCTGGCGCCGGCTGCGCGAGTCGCAGCGGACCGGCGCGGGGTGCGAGCGCCACTGCCCGGCGCGCCCGACGGTCAGGATCGTCCGCGCCCTGCGAGTACGTCCGCGCCCGGCGACTGCCCGCCACGGGAACCGATCCCTCGGCTTGTTACGCTGATCTTGTGCTGTCGTCGATCGGCTCGCCCGAGGTCGAGACGCGCCACGGCGGTTCGCACCTCCCGCGATCGATCGACGAGGAGACTTCCGTGCAGCAGGCCGCAGCGCTCGCGAGGACTTTCGGCTCCGACGAGTCCGCGCCGTGCCGAACCCTCGACCGCCTGAGGCTCCTCGACGCTCGTGACACCCGCGTGGACGACCAGGTGCTGTGCGCGCAGGGCGGTGCGCGGGTCCAGCTGCCCACCGCTGCCGGTGCGCTGCGCACGACCGCCGACGGCTCGTGGACGCGGGGACAGGGCTGGGAGCCGCTTGCAGCTACCTGGGCCAACCCCAATGACGACGACGACGCCGACGCCGACGGCGACGCCGACGCCGCGGTCCGCGAGTCGCGGGTGCCGGCGTGAACGGCCACCCGGTGCCCAGTGCGGCGCGAGCAGCACGGAGTGGCGGCACCACGGTCGAGATCTGCCTGGACGACGTGCAGGGCGCGCTCATCGCGCAGGAGTGCGGCGCTGCCCGCATCGAGGTCTGCGCCGCGCTGTCCGAGGGTGGGCTGACCCCCAGCACCGGTCTGCTCAGCGCGATCCTGACGCGGGTGTCCCGGCTAGAGGTCAGCGTCCTGGTACGTCCGCGCGCGGGGAACTTCGCCTACTCGGCAGCCGAGGTCGACGTCCAGCTCGCCGACATCGACGCGATCCGTGCCCTGCCCGTGCCGAACGGGGTGCGCCTGGGCGTGGTCGTCGGCCCGCTGCGCGCCGACGGGAGCGTGGACACCGACGTGCTGCAGCGCCTCGTGGCAGCCGCCGGTGACCTTCCAGTGACCTTCCACAAGGCCTTCGACACGCTGCAGGACCTGCCCGGTGCGCTGGAGATCCTCATCGACGCCGGGGTGAGCCGGGTGCTCACCTCCGGTGGCGCCCGCAGCGCACTGGAAGGCGCACCGGTCCTGGCTGACCTCGTCGCCCGTGCGGGTGAGCGCATCGAGGTGATGGCCGGTGGGGGAGTGCGCGCCCACAACGCCGCCGACCTCGTCGCCCGCACCGCGGTCCCGGCGATCCACTTGCGCGCTGCTGAGCCCGTGCCTGCATCGAGCGCCCCGTCGTCGAGCGCGGTCAGCTACGACACACCCCTGCTGGCCACGGCGTGCGGACCCGTGCATGCCGTGGTCGCCGCCGTGGCCGGCCGGTGAGCGCGCTGCCGCTGACTCTCGTGATCGGCGCCGGCGGCTCCTGAGCGGCGGGGCGGTCCTGCACGTGCAGACGCCCTCCGGCACGTGCCAAAGCACTGCCGGAGGGGCCGGGTCCAAGGGGCACCAGCGCTGAGGGTGCGCGAGCGGGCATGCGCGCGCTGGGCGACGTGGCCCAGCGCGGCGGGCGCGCCGTGTCAGGCGGCGCAAGCCTGGCAGCGCTGCACGATCACCGCACCCCACCACCTCCCTCACCCCGTCGCTCCCATCGGACCCGCCTGCGCCGGCTCGGTCCACGTCCGAGCCTTGCCCGGTGCAAGGACCAGGGCCGCTGCCGCGGTCCGGTCCCCGTGGACACGCCGCTGCCCGCGTCGGTGCTCGCACCGCACCGGTGCGCCGTGGTCCTGCTGGCAGGACTCCCGCCGACGCGGTGGTGCTGGCGCGCGGGCAGCACCACGAAGTAACTTGATTCGCAGTTGGAAGAAGTCGGGCCAGAGCGCCACCGCCACTCGCCGTACCGCTGGAGGATCCATGTCGTCGTCGAGGCAGCCCGCGCAGGCGTCGGCGCGCGAGCGGGACGGCGCCTTGACCGCGCGGCTGCTGACGCTGGTGTCCTCCGGGCGCGCCACCTCGCGCAGCGAGCTGGCGCGTGAGCTCGGCGTGGCCGCCTCCACGATCTCCGCGCGCGTGCAGGACCTCATCGAGGCCGACGTCGTGCAAGAGGTGGGCAGCGGCCCCTCCAGGGGCGGACGGCGCCCTCGCCTGCTGCAGCTGAAGGGCGAGGGCGGTGCGGTCCTGGTCGCCGACCTCGGGGGCAGCCACGCCCGCATCGCAGCGATGGACCTGACCGCTCGCCTGAGCCACGTCAGCGAGGTGGCCGCGCCGGTGGCCTCCGGCGCCGGTCCCGAGGTCGCGCTCGAGATCGTCGCCGAGGCCTTCGACGCGTTGCTTCAGCAGGCCGCGGGTGTGCGCGTCCGCGGGGTGGCGCTGGCCCTGCCCGGACCGGTCGACGTGCAGCGCCAGTGGGTCGAGAGCCCCTCGCGCATGCCGGGTTGGCACCGCTTCCCCGTCGGTCGGTGGCTGAGCGAGCGCTTCCAGGTGCCGGTGCTGGTAGACAACGACGCGACGCTGATGGCGTACGGCGAGCACGCGAGCGCCGCCCAGCCGCTGCAGCACAGCATCACCGTCAAGGCCGGCTCGGCCATCGGCAGCGGCATCGTCGTCGACGGCAGCGTCTACCGGGGTGCCGACGGAGCCGCCGGCGACTTCACCCACGCCCGGGTGCGCGCCGCCGCGGAGCGCCCGTGCTCGTGCGGCAACACCGGCTGCCTGGAGACCATCGCCAGCGGCGCGGCGATCGTCCAGGAGCTGCGTGCGCATGGGCGCCAAGTGGGCGACACCGCAGCGGCCATCGCCTTGGCGCGCGAGGGTGATCCCGCGGCCTCCACCCTCATCCGCAGCGCCGGGCGCCACCTGGGCGAGGTCCTGTGCACGGTGGTCAACTTCTTCAACCCGCAGGCCATCTTCCTCGGCGGGGGGATGTCCACCCTGGAGCCGTTCGTCGCGGCCGTGCGCAGCCAGGTGTACGAGGGCAGCCACGCGCTGGCCACCAAGCACCTGATCATCGCTCAGGCCGCCACGGGCGCCGACGCGGGCCTGGTGGGAGCCGGCCGCCTGCTGCTGCAGCAGGTGCTGCACACCCCCGCGGCGTCGCCGGAGCACCGCGACCCCGAGATCGGCGACCTGGCCGGGCACCGCTGACGCGGGGTCCTGTGACCCTCACGGCCAGCCGGTCTGGAATTCGATCACCCCGCTTGCTTCGGGAATCGCAAGAAGTGACCAGACTTGTTGTTTCAGGGTAGTTAACTTCGTGGGTTCCTCGTTGCCACCGGCTCGGGTGCCCGCCTAGCGTGAGAACCGCAGGCGCACCACCACCGACCCGCGGATCGCCGTGGCCGTCGTCGTGGTCGTCGTTCAGGCCTCCCGCTGCACCACCACCAGGAGTTGGCATGGCTTCTCTGCGAAACCACCCCCGGCGCGCGCTGTCCGCCCTCCTGCTCGTGGGGGCCCTGGGTCTCACCGCCTGTACCGGGGGCTCGGTCCAGGACAGCGCCGCCGGCGCAGAGGCCACGGGCCAGGCCCTCGAGGGCGGGACGGCGAGCTACGCGCTGCCGGCGAACTCCACGCCCAACTGGATCCTGCCGCTGATCACCTCGGGCAAGACGGCCACCTACAACACCTCGGTGCGCATCGCCCTGTGGACCCCGCTGTACTCCTACACCGCCGAGAGCGGCCAGCTCGGTGTCGACCTCAAGGGCAGCCTGGCCTCGGCCGAGCCGACCTGGTCCCAGGACGGCCTGACGGCCACCATCACGCTGAACGAGCAGTCCTGGAGCGGTGGAGCTGCGGTGACCAGCCGCGACGTGGAGTTCTGGTTCAACCTGGTCAAGGCCAACACCGCCTCCTGGGCTCCTTACGTCAGGGGCAACTTCCCCGACAACGTCTCCACCTTCACCGCGATCGACGACAAGACGTTCAGCTTGACCTTCGACCAGGCGTACAACCAGCAGTGGGTCAACGCCAACCAGCTGACCTTGATGTACGCCCTTCCTCAGCAGGTGTGGGACAAGACCGCCGCCGACGCCGCCGTGGGCGACTACGACCGCGACCCGGCAGGCGCTCAGCAGGTGTGGACCTACCTCACCGAGCAGGCGGCCGACTTGGAGACCTACGCCACCAACCCCTTGTGGAAGAGCGTCAACGGCCCCTTCACCCTCAAGGAGTTCACCAGCACCGGACAGGTCACCCTGGCCAAGAACCCCGACTACACCGGCCCGGACGCGGCCCACCTGGACGAGGTGCGGTTCCTGCCCTTCACCTCCGAGGACGCCGCCTTCAACGCGGTCCTGTCCGGCGACGTCGACTACGGGTACATGCCCATCGCCTCCCTCAGCCAGAAACCGCGCATCGAGCAGGCCGGCTACCGCGTCGAGAACTGGAACGGCTGGGCCATCAACTTCGCGCCCTACAACTTCAACGACGCCGACGCCGGACCCTTGTTCAAGCAGGACTACATCCGCCAGGCCATCCAGAAGTCGGTGGACCAGGAGAACATCTCCAGCGTCATCTGGAAGGACACCGCAGTGCCCACCTACGGGCCCATCCCGCAGACCGAGGCCGCAGCGGACTACCTCTCGCAGCAGCAGAAGGAGAACGCCTACGCCTTCGACACCACCGCCGCGCAGGAACTGCTGACCGAGCACGGGTGGAGCATCGGTTCCGACGGCATCGCGACCTGCACCTCGCCGGGCACCGCGCAGGACCAGTGCGGCGAGGGCATCGGCGCCGGCAAGCGGCTGGAGTTCGAGATGTACAGCCAGAGCGGCTCCACCGAGACCGACAACATGATGCAGGAGCTGCAGTCCTCCCTGGCCAAGGCCGGGGTGGCGATGAGCATCCGCACCGCACCGCTGAACACGGTCCTGGCCGACAGCAAGCAGTGCGCGCCGGGGGCGCAGTGCTCCTGGCAGAGCTCCTTCTTCGGCGCCCGCGGCGCCTGGTACCTGCAGGCCTACCCCGTGACCGACCGGCAGTTCTCCACCGCCGGCACCGGCAACTTCGGCAGCTACAGCAACACCCGGACCGACCAGCTTGAATCCGCGGCCCGCACCAGCAACGACCCCGCGGCGCTGCAGGCGGTGTCGCAGCAGCTGGCCACGGACCTGCCGGTGATCTGGCTGCCGGAGCCGGTGTACCAGGTCTCGGCGATCGATCGGAAGCTGCAGGGCGTCTCGCAGGACCCGCTGGCCGTGGTGCACCCCCAGCGCTGGTACCAGACCCAGTGAGGCAGGGGCCGGATCCTCGGGAAGGAGGTGCGCTGTGAGCAGGTTCCTGCTGCACCGCACCGGTCAGGCGGTCATCGTCGTCTTCGTGGTCACCGTCATCGTCTTCGTGCTGCTGCACTCCCTACCGGGGGGACCGGCCCGGGCCATCCTCGGCATCGACGCCACTCCTGAGCAGATGGCCGACTTCAACACCCGGCAGGGCTTCGACCAGCCCCTGCCGGTGCAGTACCTGCACTACCTGAGCCGGCTGCTGCAGGGCGACCTGGGGGAGTCCTACGCGCTGAACATGAGCGTCGCCGACCTCATCCAGCAGCGGCTGCCCAAGACGCTGCTGCTGACCGCGGTCTCCACGGCCGCCGCCGTCGTCGTCGCCGTGCCCCTGGGAGTGTGGCAGGCGGTCAACCGCAACAAGCCCGGTGACTACATCGTCACCGCCTTGACGTTCCTGGCCTACTCCACCCCGGCGTTCTTCCTGGCCCTGATCGCCATCATCGTCTTCTCCCAGGTCCTGCCGTGGTTCCCCTCGCAGGCTCCGCAGGCCGACACCCTCACCGGCATCCTGGCCGAGCCCGCTGCCCTGGTCCTGCCCGTCCTGACCGGGGCGGTGACGGCGGTGGCCGCCTTCAGCCGGTACATGCGCTCATCGACCCTGGACAACCTGGCTGAGGACTACGTGCGCACCGCCCGGGCCAAGGGCACCCGCGAGCGCGCGGTCATCGGCAAGCACGTGGGCCGCAACAGCCTCACGCCGGTCATCACGATGCTCGGCTACCACATCCCGGTGCTCTTCGGCGGTGCGCTCATCAGCGAGTCGATCTTCAACTACCCCGGGATGGGCCTGGCCTTCTGGAACGCCGCCCAGGTCTCGGACTACCCCGTCCTGCTCGGCGTCGTCCTGGTCATCGCCACCGCCACCGTGCTGGGCTCGCTGCTGGCGGACCTGCTGCAGGCCCTGATCGACCCCCGCGTGAGAGCAGGACGGGCATGAGCGCGACCCTGCCCTCCCCGGCGCCAACGCTGCCCGCACCCCTGCGGCGTCCGGGGGTCCTCAGGCGGTTGCTGAGCCACCGCCTGGCCGCGGCCGGGCTCGTGGTGGCCGCGGCGCTGGTCATCTTCTGCTTCCTGGGCCCGCTGCTGTACCGCACCGACCAGAGCGTCACGGACCTGAGCGCGGCCAGCTTGGCCCCGGGAAGCCCGGGGCACCCGCTGGGCACCGACGAGGTCGGCCACGACGTCCTGGGCCGGCTGATGATCGCCGGGCGCACCTCGCTGATCATTGGCTTGGGCACCGGTCTGCTGGCCACCGTCATCGGCACCGTCTACGGGGCCGTGGCCGGCTACGCCGGCGGCTGGGTCGACTCCGTCATGATGCGCATCGTGGACGCGGGCATCGCCATCCCCGCGCTCTTCCTCCTGCTGGCCGCCGCCGCCATCGTCAAGCCCAGCGTCACCAGCATGGTGGTGATCCTCGGGCTGGTCTCCTGGCTGGTGCCGGCCAGGCTGGTGCGCGCCGAGGCGCTGTCCCTGCGCACGCGCGACTACGTCGCCGCCGTGCGGGCCGTGGGTGGGGGCAGCGCCCGCATCGTCCTGCGCCACATCGTGCCCAACACCGTCGGCACCATCACCGTCAACGCCACCTTCCAGGTCGCCGACGCCATCCTGCTGGTGGCCTACGTCAGCTTCCTGGGTCTGGGCGTGGCCCCTCCGGCCACCGATTGGGGCGGCATGCTCAGCGACGGCGTCGGCAACGTCTACTCCGGCGCCTGGTGGCTCATCTTCCCGCCCGGCATCGCGATCGTCCTGACCGTGTGCGCGTTCAACGTCATCGGCGACGGCCTGCGCGACGCCTTCGAGATCCGGAAGACACGATGAACCACGACGTGCACGCCGCCGCGCGGACACCCCAGGGCACCGGTGCGCCGGTCCTGGCCTTCGAGGACCTGCGCATCGCCTTCGACGGGGAGTCAGGTCCCAGCGAGGCCGTGCGCGGCGTGAACCTGCACCTGCACCGCGGTGAGGTCCTGGCCCTGGTGGGGGAGTCCGGCTCGGGCAAGTCGGTCACCGCCCTGTCGGCCATGGGCCTGCTGGCGCCGGGCGCGGTGCTCAGCGGTGGCGTGCGCGTCGGCGACCTGGACGTCGCGGCAGCCAGCGCCGAGCGGCTGCGGGCCATGCGCGGCAGGGAGATCGGCATGGTGTTCCAAGAACCCATGACAGCGCTCAACCCGCTGCTGACCATCGGCGACCAGATCGGCGAGGCGCTGACCAACCACCGGCGCATGAGCGCCCAGGCCGTGCAGGCCCGCTGCCTGCAGCTGCTGCAGGACGTCGGCATCCCCGATCCCCGCGCCCGCCTGCACGCCTACCCGCACCAGCTCTCCGGCGGCCTGCGCCAGCGCGTCGTCATCGCCATCGCACTGGCCTGCGACCCCGCAGTGATCATCGCCGACGAGCCCACCACCGCTCTGGACGTCACGGTCCAGTCGCAGATCCTCAGGCTGCTGCGCCGGCTGCGCGACGAGCGTGGCACCGCCATCTTGCTGATCACGCACAACATGGGCGTGGTCGCCGACCTCGCCGACCGGGTCGCGGTCATGTACCAGGGCGAGCTGGTCGAGGTGGGATCCGCCGAGCAGGTCCTGCGCCACCCCGCGCACGAGTACACCCGCACGCTGCTGTCGGCGGTGCCGCGGCTGAGCACGGCAGCGCCGCTGCAGCGCGGCGTGCCCGCGCACGCCCCGGGCCTGTTCACCCGCACGTCCGCGCCGGCGGGCAGCCCAGCGAACAGCCCAGCGAACAGCCCAGCGAACAGCCCGGTGGACAGCCCGGTCGACAACGCAGCTGGCGGTTCGGCGGGCGCTTCGACGCCCACCTCGCCGCCCACCCCGGTACCTGGCCCGGAGGTGGAGGCGAGGGCAGGCAGTGCGAGGGGCAAGGGCTCAGCACCAGCACCGCTGGTGCTGGACTTCCAGGGCGTGTCCATCGACTACCGCACCCTGGGCCGCCCTGCCGTGCGCGCCGTCGACGACGTCACCCTCAGCATCCGGCACGGCGAGGTGCTCGGGCTCGTCGGGGAGTCCGGCTCGGGCAAGTCCACCATCGGGCGCTGCGCGCTGGGCCTGCTGCCCGCCTCGCGCGGCAAGATCGCCCTGCTCGGGCACGAGCACGCCACCTTGCGCCGGGCCAAGGGCCGGCGGCTGCGCCGAGGCATCGGTGCCGTCTTCCAGGACCCGGCCTCCTCGCTGGACCCGCGCATGAGCGTGGGCGACTCGGTGGCCGAGCCCATGGCGATCCACGGCGTGCCGGCCCGCGAGAGGCGCGCTCGCGTCCAGCGGCTGCTCGACGAGGTCCGCCTGCCCTCCGGCTGCGCGGAGCGCTACCCGCACGAGATGTCCGGAGGCCAACGCCAGCGCGTCGGCCTGGCCCGCGCCCTGGCCCTGCAGCCGCAGCTGCTCATCGCCGACGAGCCCACCAGCGCCCTGGACGTCTCGGTGCAGGCGACGGTGCTGGAGCTGCTGGCCGAGCTGCAGCGCCTGCACGGCTTCGGGTGCCTGTTCATCAGCCACGACCTGGCCGTCGTGGAGTCCGTGGCCGACCGCGTCGCGGTCCTGGCCCGCGGGCGCGTGGTCGAGCAGGGCCCGACCGCCCGCGTCCTGCACGCACCCCAGCAGGCCTACACCAAGCTGCTCCTGAGCTCGGTCCCGGTGCCGGACCCGATCGAGCAGGCAGCACGGCGCGCCGCCGCCGAGGACGTCCGCCGCGAGTTCGCCGACGCGGCCGTCGTGTGAGGCTGAGGCCCACGCCGGCACCGGCGGGCCCGCCAGGCGGATCAGAAACGACTGACAGGTGGTGAGGCATGTCCTGGCTCGGGCTGGACATCGGTGGAACGACGACCCAAGCGGTCATCTGCGACGACGACCTGGCCGTCGTGGACCAGGTGAGCGCACCCACACCAGCCCTGCGCGGCGGCACGGCGATGCTCGACTGCGCCCAGGCCCTGGCCGAGCGCGTGCGAGATCGCAACCCCCTGGTCCTCATCGGCGCCGGCGTGGCCGCGGCAGGCGTGCTGGACCCCTCCTCAGGACGCATCGTGCGCGCCAGCGACTCCTTCGCCGGCTGGGAGGGCACCGAGGTCGCCGCACGCATCGCTGAGCGCCTGCAGCTGCCGACCGCCGCCGACAACGACGTCAACTGCTTCCTCATCGGCGAGGTCACCGGCGGCAGCCTGCAGGGCGTGCACCACGCCGTCGGCATCACCCTGGGAACCGGTGTCGGTGGCGCCCTGTGGTCCTCCGGGCGCATCCTGCACGGACGTGACGGTGCAGCCGGCGAGCTGGGGCACCTGCCCGGGTACGGCGATGAGCTGTGCAGCTGCGGTCAGCGTGGCCACCTGGAGACCCTGGCCTCAGCCCGCTCGCTGCTGCGCAGGTACCGGCAACGCGCCGGCACCGCCCGCTCGGCGGCCACGAGCGCGGCCGACGTCGCCTCAGCGGCCGAGCGGGGTGACACCAGCGCACGGCAGGTCCTCGCCGAGGCCGGCGCCGCCCTGGGCATGACGATCGTGCAGGTGACCCGGACCCTGGCAGCCGACACCGTCGTCATCGGCGGCGGCGTCAGCGGCGCGTGGCCCTTCCTGCGCCCCAGCGTCCAGCGCGTCCTGGACGAGCACCCGCCCCTGTTCGGACCACAAGCCAACGTCCACGTCGCACCGATGAGCGCGACCGCCGTCGCCGTCGGTGCGGCAGCGCTGTCACGGCTGACCTTCAGCTCCGCGCTGCCTCACCCCGCGACGACCTGACCGCCCCCCGCACCCAGCCACCGCAAGAGCACGGGCGCACCCGTCCCGGCCCCAGAAAGGTCACGACCGTGAACCAACCCGCACTGCGCATCGCCATCGCCGGCATCGCCACCGAATCCAGCACCTTCTGCCTGCACCGAACCACCCTGGAGGAGTTCCACATCGTCCGCGGCCAGGAGCTCCTCGACCGCTACGACTTCCTGCGCGAGCCGGACCTGCCCGCCCACGCCTGGGCGCGCGACATCGAGTGGGTCCCGGTGATGCACGCCCGCGCCATCGCCGGCGGCCCGGTGGTGCCCGAGGACTACGACGCGATGGAGAAGGAGGTCCTCGACGGGCTGGCCAGCGCCGGTCACCTCGACGGCGTCTTCCTGGACATCCACGGAGCCATGGCCGTGGTGGACCGGCTCGACGCCGAGGCGGCGTTCGTCAGCAAGGTCCGCGACGTCGTCGGGGACACGGTCCTGCTGTCGACGTCCATGGACCTGCACGGCAACGTCTCGCGCCAGCTGGCCAGCACCACCGACCTCATCACCTGCTACCGCATGGCCCCCCACGAGGACACCTGGGAATCGCGCGCACGAGCGGCCCGCAACCTCGTCACCCGGCTGCGCGACGGCCGGGGCCGGCCCTTGAAGGCGTGGGTTCAGGTCCCGGTGCTGCTCCCCGGCGAACGCACGAGCACCCGCGTGCAGCCCGCGAAGGGCATCTACGCCAAGGTGCCCGAGGTGGAGGCCATGGATGGCGTCCTGGACGCCGCCATCTGGGTCGGGTACGTGTGGGCGGACGAACCGCGCGATCGCGCGTGCGTCGTCGTCTCCGGCGACGACCCGCAGGTGCTGCGCACGACGGCCGCGCAGCTGGCGCAGAGCTACTGGGACGCGCGAGCCGACTTCGGCCTGGCCGCACCGTCGGCCTCGCTGCAGGACTGCCTGCAGGTGGCCATCACCAGCCCCAAAGCACCGTTCTACATCAGCGACTCCGGCGACAACCCCACCGGCGGTGGCGCCGGCGACGCCTCCTACGCGCTGCAGGTCCTGCTCGCCGATCAGGACCTGGCCCGCTCGGGCAAGCGCACCATCTACGCCAGCATCGCCGACCACCAGGCCGCCCGGGCAGCGGCCGCGGCAGGTGTGGGCGCTACCGTCTCCCTCAGCCTGGGCGGCAAGATCGACACCGCCTCCGCGCTACCGGCCGACGTCACGGGCACCGTCACCGCCCTCGTGCCCGACGACGCCCGCGGCGGCATCCTGGCCGTCATCGCCACGGGCAACGTGTCCGTCATCGTCACCGAGCGACGCCGACCGTTCCACGAGGAGGCCGACTTCCAGCGGCTGGGCCTGGACGCTCGCAGCGGCGCCGACATCGTCGTGGTCAAGATCGGCTACCTGGAGCCGGAGCTGTTCGACATGTCCGCTGACTGGATGCTCGCCTTGACCCCCGGCGGGGTGGACCAAGACCTCCTGCGGCTGGGCCACAAGAGCCTCGGCGGTGATGTCTACCCCTTCAACCCGCTGATGGACCCACCCGTGCTGGAACCGGAGCTCATCAGCTGACGCGCCTGCGCAGCGCCGGGTGGTGGTGCGAGCACCATCAACCGGCGCTCCCGGTGCTCCCAGCGCTACGACTGGTGGCGGTAGGTGCCGGGGCGTCGTTCGGCCAGGTGGTGCAGGGTGCGCCGCGCCCGGGCCACCTCGTGCTCCACGTCGATCAGCACCTCGGCCAGTCCGCCCTTGGACCCGGTGCAGGCCAGCGCGTCACCGCTGGGGCCGACGACCTTGGCCTGTCCCAGGAAGCGCAGGTCGCCCTGGATGCCGGTCTGGTTGGAGGAGATCCAGATGAGCTGGTTCTCCGCGGCGCGGGAGCTGTCGTAGAGGTCGAACAACCGTGATTGGCGGTCGGCGGGCAGGCGGGAGGTGCGGTCGGTCGTGCTGGCCGGCCACGCCGACAGGCACGCGATGGCGTGCGCCCCGGCCAGGGCCAGGCAGCGGGCGGCTTCGGGGAAGGTCTTGTCGTAGTCGATGAGCATCCCCAGCCGCCCCACGGGGGTGTCGCAGGAGCAGAAGCCGTCACCGGCGCCCAGCACCTTGGATTCACCTGCGGGCTGGTGCGCCTTGCAGTGCCGTCCCAGCACGCCGTCCCAGCACGCCGTCCCCGTTGACGCACACGGTGGCGCTGAAGTAGTGCGGATCGCCGTGCACCTCCTCGGCCTCGGTGTAACCCAAGCACACCGTCACCGGTCCCGCGGCCGCGGCGATGGCGGTGATCTGAGGTGCGTCGGCGCGGATGGCCGTCGGGAGCTGGTCGCTGCCGAGATCGCCGCCCATGTCGCCGAGGTAGCTGCCCAGAGTGTCGTTCGGCAGGACCAGCAAGTCGATGCCACTGCGCTGGGCGGCGGCGCCGACGCCCAGCGCCTTTTCCAGTCCTCGTTGGAGGTCACGGTCGACGTGAGTGACGCCGCTCGGCAAGCACGATCGTCGCCGCGTAGTCCCGGCACCTCAAGCGCCTTCCCTGCTAGATCCAGTTGGTCCGCTCCACCGGTAGCCAGCGCACGGTGCTCGTCACCGCCAGCCACCAGCGGGAAGGAGCATCAATCGGCGGCACCGGGCGGCACCTCTTGCGCGCGGTGATCGTTCTGCGTTCACTGAGGCCAGCGAACACCCTCCCCGCGGCCGCCGCGCCGCGCACGAGAACCGGAGTCCTGCCGTGGCCAGATCCGAGCACGCCATCTCGCTGAACCTGCCCGTCGCGATCACCGTCGGCTCGCGCGCGGTGGAGCTGCCCGTCAAGCGCGGCGGGCGCCGCTTCGGTGTCCTGACCATCAGCGGCAAGGGTGTGCAGTGGGATCCCTCCACCTCGCGCCCGCTCAGCGTCAGCTGGGAGGACCTGCCCGCCGCCTTGACCTCCGCTGTCGCCGGCTCCACCGCCGCGGCCTCCGCGAGCAGCACCGGCACCGCTGCTGCGCCCGCCTCCCGCCGGCGCGGCACGGCGGGCAGGGCGGGCACAGGGGGCACTGCGGGCACCGCGGCCAAGGCGGGCACTGCTGCCAAGGCTGCAGCCAAGGCCACAGCCGCCGAGGACGCAGACGGCAAGGGCACATCCGGCACGCCGCGCACCGCCGCCAAGAGCACTGTCCGCCGCGCGTCCAGCCGCACGTCCGGCCGCAAGGCCACGCGTGCGGCCGGCCAGGCCACCGGACGCCCGGACCTGGCTACCGCGGCAACGGCGGCGCCGGGTGGAGCCGAGACGGCCGATGCTGCGCCCAGCACGGACACGAGCACGGACACTGGTACGGACACCAGCACGAGCGCTGACCAGGTCGACGGCGAGGTCGGCGGTGCAGGCACCGACGAGCTCGAGCACGTGCCGGGGCAGCAGCCGCTGCCCCTGGACGAGGTGACTGCGTCGACGGCTGCCTCGCCGGTTGATGGAGCCGGTGCCGCCACCGGGCCCGAGGCGACTGGTGCATCCGAAGCTGCTCCTGCGGTCGCGGGTGAGACGCCCGGTGCTGCACCGGCGGCCAAGCGGGCGGCCAAGCGGGCGGCTCGTTCGGGCGCGAGCGGCAAGAGCGCGACGAAGGCGCTGCCGCGGCGGGCGGGGGAGCCGGCCGCGCAGGAGGTGACCTCCGCGCCGGCGTGGGCGAGGAACGTCAGCGTGCCCGGCGCCGGTGCTGACGTTGCGCGCCTGGACGCGCGCCTGGTGCGGCAGTGGGCGGCGGCCAACG
This sequence comes from Kineococcus gurbantunggutensis, assembly GCF_050871925.1. Taxonomy (NCBI): domain Bacteria; kingdom Bacillati; phylum Actinomycetota; class Actinomycetes; order Kineosporiales; family Kineosporiaceae; genus Kineococcus; species Kineococcus gurbantunggutensis. The sequence continues at coordinate 17,004 of NZ_JBJLSG010000024.1, read as the reverse complement.
GCATCACGGTCCCGCCGCGCGGGCCGCTGAGCACCAGCGTGCGCGAGCAGTACCTGGCGGCGCACTGACCCCTGGCTGCACCGATCCCTGGCTGCGCCGATCCCTGGCTGCGCCGATCCCTGGCTGCGCCGATCCCTCGTTGTGCTGAGCCCTCGGCGTGGCGCCGTGGGTGCAGCTCACCCGGTACCGGCGGGCAAGAGGCGGCCCGTGAGCGGTGGCCACCGGCTCCGTCGAGTCGGTGATCACCGTTCACGGGGGTCGGGGTGCTGATCGGCAGGGGTGCCCGCGAGCGCTCGGCGGTGGTGCGGGGAAGGTGCCGGCGCTCGCGGGCGGCTGGTGGGGGCCGTGCGGGTCACGGGGACCGCGCGGATCGCTGGTCCAGGTGCCCGTAGTGCGGCCGGTGCGGCCGCTCCGGCTCCGGGCGGGGTGCTGCAGCTCAGGCGGGTGCGCTGGGCGTGTTGGGCGAGACGGCTGGGGTGGCCGGGGTGGCCGGGGTGGCTGCCACCAGGGCGTTGGCGTGGCCGTGGCCCATGCCGTGCTCGTCCCCCAGCCAGGCGACCAGCTGCATGTGTCGGGTGCCGGGGTGCTGAGCGCGGTGCTCGCGCAGCAGGTGCTGCCAGTGCGCGATCGGGTGCCCGTACTTGGCCTCGATGGCGGGGAAGTACGACGCGGGTCCCTTGACGGTGCTGGGCACGGGGTCCTCCTGCGGGTGCTCGTCGTGCTCATCGCGGTCGGTGGTGCCGGTCGACCGGTGCTGCGGGGTCGTCACGGGTGCAGACCCTCACCGGTCGCGGGGCTCACCGGTGGCGGGACCCGCCCGGCGGTGCTGCCCGGCCGTGGGGTGGGCGGGTGAAGCGCAGTGCTGAGGTGCTCGCTGGGCTGCTGCGCCGCCGCGCCGTTGCCCTCAGCCGTTTTCGAAGGTGGGCAGGATGAGCGAGCCGTCGTCGGCCAGGGGGAAGCCGGGGTTGTGGGCGATCTCCCAGGCGTGCCCGTCGGGGTCGGTGAAGACCCCGGCGTAGCCGCCGTAGGAGGTGACCGCGGCGGGGCGGGTGATGGTGGCGCCGGCGGATCGGGCGGTGGTGAGGAGCTCGTCGACCTCGCTGCGCTGGTGGACGTTGTGCGCCAGCGCGATGCCGCTGAAGGTGGTGGGCCGGTCGTGGTCGGTGGGCTGCCCGCTCACGGGGTCGGGCTGGGGGCCGGGCTGGGAGTCGGGCTGGTCATCGACCAGGCCGCAGTCGGCGGCGAGCTTGGCGCGGTCCCACAGCACCACGCCCAGGCCGCCGGCTTGGAAGAAGACCGTTTCCTGCACCTGCTGCCCGCGCCAGCCCAGCTGCTCGTAGAAGCGGCGCGCGCGCTCCAGGTCGCGCACTCCCAGGGTGATCAGGCTGATCCGCTGCTCCACGCTCGTCAGGCTAGGCGGCGCCGCCGACAGCACTGCCGTGCGAGCGGTTTTGTCCGGCTGGTGCTGCCTGCCGCGGTGCCGGTCTCGGTGCCGCTGTTGATGGGGTGTCGGGGTGCCGAGCCCTCGCTCCGCGGTGCCGGACGGGCTCCAGGGGCGCGGCCTCAGCTGTGGAAGTGCGAGGTGTGCCGGGGCGCCGTGTGTGCGCGTCCCGCGGCCAGGGCCGCGCGCAGCTGCGGGGGCAGCTGCGCCCAGCTGACCATCCGGGCCGCCACCGGTGCGGGTCGCTCGAGCGGGTCTGGTTGCTCGAGCAGGTCCGGTGGTGGCGCAGGGAGCATGGGCGGTGCACACCCTGCGGGGCCTGCTTCCCGCGAGAGCGCGGCGGTGCTGGCCACCGCCGGCGTGAGTGCGAGCGAGGTGGCCACTGCGGGGCCCGGCGCGCCGGCCGGGGCTGAGCAGGACAGCGCGGTCGATGCCGTCGACGTACTCGACCCGGGGGGTGTCCAGCTGGCGATGGCGCCGAAGAGCACCGCCAGGGGCAGCGCGCCGGCCACCAGCAGCGCCCGCTGGGTGCGGCTGGCCTCGAAGGCCCACGGGATCAGCGTCAGGGTGGCGAAGGAGACGGCGGCGGTGGTCAGCGCCGTGTGGGTGCGGTGGCTTGACACGCCTGTCTCCCCTCGCGTGCTCGGGCGCCGCGGGTCGGCGCTGAACACCCGGCGTCGTTCTCGGCGCGGGCGCAGGCCAGCATCACCCGTCGGCGGTGCTGAGCGCCAGTGGACGCGCGCTGACCCCTCGCGCGGGACCTCTCGCGGAGGAGTGCCTGTGCGAGATCACCGGTGTCGACCGCACGTGCAGGGGCCCTTGTGCAGGATCCCGCGTGCCGGTGTCCTCAGCCCGGCCACCCTTTGACCGTCGAGCCACCGCACCCGTGCATCAGCGCACCCGTGCATCAGCGCACCCGTGCGTCACCGTGCTGGTGCGTCGCACTGGTGGCTCACCCCGTCGCACTCCGGGCAGCGGCCCACCGACAGGTACCAGGCGCCGTCGTCCTGGTGGCGGTACCAGGTCCACCACTCGCTGCGCCGCCCGCAGCCGGGGCACACCTGGTGCGGGAAGCGCATGGTCTCCTGAAGCGTGAAGGCCCGGGCACCCTCGGGGTGCTGGTGCCCGCGCCTCACGAGCCGTCTCCGCCGTGCTCGCCCACCGCGCCGCTCACGCTGCTCACGCCCTTCACGTCGGCGTCCTCACGCCGACGTCCTCACGCCGGCGTCCGCAGCCGCCACCCCGAGCGGTGGTGCCCCCCGTCGTGCTCCAGCCAGCCGTGCTGACGCAGCCACGCGGTGCGCTGCTGCCACACCCGCGTCCCCACACCGGCCTCGCGGGCCAGCACCGCGGCGGTGAAGGACGCCGGGATGCGGTCCTCGAAGTCAGCGGCGGCGGCCAGCACCCACACCACCGCGCTGGGGGAGCGCCGGGCCGGGCGTAGCATCACCTGGGAGGGCACGGCCTTGAGCGCGGTGTGCACGGCCTGGGCCCAGCGCACCGCGGAGGGCACCATGTCGCGCGCCTCGGTGGGCAGCAGTCGCACGCCGGCAGGCGCGGCGACGTCCAAGTCCTCGGGGATCACCGTCAGCTCATCGGCAGGCTGTGAGCCTGTCTTGAGGTGGGTCACCCGATCGCCTGCACCGAATCACGACGCGCTGCCCACCGTCGTCCCCGTCCACCGCACCCCTGGCAAGCAGGACCCGGGGGCCGAGGAGAACCGCATCCGCGCTGTCCTGATCACGCTGGCGTCCTCGTCGTTCGTGCTGCTGGGCCTGGAGGCGCGCACGCCGGCTTCCGGTGGTGACTTTCCGGTGGTGACTGCTCACTGACGACTCCAGGGGCCCTGCACTCTGGACCGCTTGCGGGGCCCCTGGCGCATCTCCGCTGAGCGTGCGCGGTTGGCGCGGGCATCATCGCTGGGCGGTGGGCGAGCGTGGCAAGGGCGTGCTGAGATGACGTCAATGAGCGCGGCGGGGCCTGCAGCACCGCTCGGCAGGTCCGCGGCCGCGTCTCGCCGATCCACCGCGGTGATTCAGCGCTCTGTAGTGCCCAGCGGATACGTCGGCGTGCGCAGGTGGAAGTGCGTCAGTTCCTGGAACACCTCTGCTGCTTCGAGCAGTGCCATCTCGCCCCCTGGACGGCCGATCAGCTGCATGCCGATCGGCAGCCCGTCCTCGTCGATGCCGCACGGCACGCTGACCGCGGGCAGACCGGTCAGGGAGGGCAACCCGGTGAACTGCATGATCGCTGAGAGCACCGGCTCGGGCCGACCCGGAACGACCTCGACCGTACTGGCGCCGATGGGGGTGGCCGTGAAGGGCAGGGTGGGTGTAGCCAGCACGTCGCTCACCTCCAAGGCCTGCAGGACCTGATCGCGCAGCAGGGAGCGGTAGCGCTGTGCCTGCAGGTAGGTGGTGGCTGGCAGCAGCTCCCCGGCTTCGAGCAGCAGCCGCACGTCCGCGCCGTAGTCCTGCGGGCGCTGGCGCAACCACTGCTGGTGGTAGGTGCTCGGCTCGGCGGCCTCCACGGTCAGTTGCGCGGAGATGTTGCCCTCGACGTCCTCGACGTTGACGTCGACGAGCACCGCTCCAGCGCCGGTGAGGGCGTTCAGCGCTGAGCGGAAGGCCTCTTCGACGGGCGCTTGCAGGTGCGTCAGGGAGTAGCCCTCGATCAGGCCGATGCGCAGGCCTCGCGCGTTCGAGCGCCGGCGGGCCGGGACGGCCTGCCCGGTGAGCACGGCGGTCAGCAGCGTGCAGTCGCGGGCGCTGCGGGCCATCGGCCCGACGGTGTCCATGCTCCACGCCAGCGGCACGACTCCGGTGACGTCGATGCGCCCGATGCCCGGGCGCAAGCCGGTGACGCCGTTCAGCGCGGCGGGCAGGCGGACCGAGCCTCCGGTGTCGGTGCCCAGCGCGGCGCAGCACGCCCCCAGGGCCACGGCCACGGCCGAGCCCCCGCTGGAGCCGCCGGGGGTGCGCTCGAGGTCGTAGGCGTTGCGCACGGTGCCGGTGTGCGGGTTGTCGGAGGTGCCGCCCCAGGCGAACTCGTGCATGCCGGTGTGACCGATCACGATCGCGCCGGCCGAGCGCAGCTTGGCCACCACCGGGGCATCGGTGCTGGCCACCCGATCGGCGAGGATCGAGCTGCCCGCGGTGCTCCGCTTGCCGGCGATGTCGATGTTGTCCTTGATCGCGACGGGCACACCGTGCAGCGGGCCCAGGCGGTGCCCGGCGTGCAAGAGCTCCTGCAGCGCTCTGGCGGCGCGCAAGGCGTCTTCGGCGAACAGGTCGGTGAACGCGTTGGCGGCGGCACCGGCCTCGGCGCGCTGCAGGCACTCGTGCACCAGCTGCACGGGGGAGAGCTCCCCGGTGGCGACCAGCTGCGCAGCCCGGGTCAGGTCGCGCCCCTGGCGGCCGGTGCTCGGCGTTGCCAGCACCTCGATCGACTCGCTCGTGCCGGCGCTCATGCCGACGCGAACACGGTGATGGGCGCGACCTCTGCCATGGCCTGCGCACGCATGCGCTCGTTGAGCTGCTCGGCTGCGGGCAGCCACTGGCTGAGCAGCTCGGCGACAGCCTGCGCGCGCTCTTCGTCGAGAGGCAGGCCGACGTGGACGGCGGCGGCGTGGACGTGCTCGGGAGTCATGAACGCTCCTGGAGGTGGGGGTCGGCGGCACTGCAGGCCCGGGATCGGGCTGCGCGGCTGCTCGGCTGCTCGGCTGCTCGACGCCGTGGCGCCGTGGCACTGTGGCGACCGGCTCGACGCAGGGATCGGCGCTGTGCGCGAGGTTCTGGCGCAGGGCTGAAGCAGCGTTGCGGGTGTGACTGCGGGGTGTGACTGCGGGGCGTGGGCGCTCCGGTGGGTGAGTCCCCCTGGTGGTGCCCCGTGCCCCGTGCGCGGTGGGGGGTGCGTCCGCGCACGGGGCGGACGGCTCAGACGACGGCGAGCTCGCGGTGCAGCGGAGCCAGCTGACCGCCCAGCCCGGAGGTGGCCTCGTAGGCGGCCGCGGCGCCGATGATGACCTCCTCCTCGAAGGGACGGCCCATGATCTGCATCCCGATGGGCAGGCCTTGGGGGTCGAGACCGGTGGGCACGGTGATGGAGGGCAGACCGGTGACGTTGGCCGGCTGGGAGTAGCGCACGTACGTGGCGGTGGTGCCCTCGCGCACCCCGTCGGGCCAGATGACCTCGGGCTCACCGGCCACGGCCGCGGTGTGCGGCAGGGTGGGGGCGGCCAGGACGTCGATCGAGGAGAACATCTCCTTCCACGCCGCCTGCACCAGGGTGCGCAGGCGCTGGGCCTTGATGTAGTCGGTGGCCAGCACGAACTCACCGACCTCCAGCAGGGCGCGGGTCTCCTCGGTGAACAGTTCCGGGCTCGCCCGCAACGCCTCCTGGTGGTAGGCCGACGCCTCAGGCAGCATCAGGCCCCACTCGACCGCGCCGATCTGCGCGGCCATCGGGATCTCGACCTCCACCAAGCTCGCGCCCAGCTCGGCGAGCCGGGCCACCGCTGCGGCGACGGAGTCGCGCACCGGCTCCTGCAGGCGCTCGGTGAAGTAGGTGGTGGGCACTCCCACGCGCAACCCCTCGATGCTCTGACCGATGCGGGAGGTGAAGTCCGGCACGGGCCGGTCCACCGAGGCAGGGTCGGCGCGGTCGTAACCGGCGATCGCGTTCATGGTCAGCGCCGCGTCCTGCACGGTGCGCGTCAGCGGGCCGACGTGGTCCAGGCTCCACGACAGCGAGGCCACGCCGCGGCGCGAGACGCGCCCGTAGGTGGGCTTCAGGCCCACGACCCCGCAGATGGCGGCAGGGATGCGGATGGAGCCGCCGGTGTCGCTGCCCATGCCGACCATGCACTCCCCGGCGGCCACCGCGGCACCGGAGCCGCCGCTGGATCCGCCGGGGATGCGGGTGGTGTCCCAGGGGTTGCGCGTGGTGGGCGTGGTGGCGCCGTAGGCGAACTCGTGGGTGTGCGTCTTGCCGACCATGATCGAGCCGGCGGCGCCGAACTTCTCCGCCACCGCGCTGTCCGCCTCGGGCACGTAGCCGGCGCGCACCTGGGAGCTGGAGGTCGTCAGCACCCCGGCGGTCTCGTACAGGTCCTTCAGCGCGATCGGGATGCCGTGCAGCGGGCCGCGGTAGCCACCGCGGGCGATCTCATCAGCCGCAGCGGCGGCTTGCGCGCGCGCCGACTCCTCGGTGACGGTGACGAATGCGCTCAGGTCGCCCTCGACGGTGTCGATGCGCGCCAGCACCGAGTCGGTCAGCTCGACCGGTGAGAGTTCACCGGCGGCGATCTGCGCGGCAGCGGCGGCCAGGCTCAGCTCGTACGGTTCCACGGTCTCACTCCCAAGCGGCGTTGAAGGCGGCGGCGGGCGCTGTCTCGCCGAGCGGCACCGCGTCCAGCGGTGCCAGCGTCTGCAGCGCGGCGTTGTACGCCGTGAGCGCCGCGGACGTGCGATCGACGTCCATGCGCAAACCCGTCAGGCTGTCGAGGCCGGCGAAGATCGCGGCGTCGAGAGCTCTGCTCATCATCCCTCCCACAGGGGATCGGTGCGGTCAGGTGCCTGGACGCTAACCAGCCGGGCGTGCACCGCGGAATACGTCGCTCGACGTATCCGCGCGCCGGCGACCCCCGAGCGGCGACTCCAGCGGGGATCGCACCGTGACCCAGCGGCTCACCGGCCAGCGTCCGCGGCGTCGTGGCTCACCGGGCAGCGTCCGCGACGTCGTGCCGGGTGCTGCGGCGGGGCAGCTCTCGGACACCGCTCGAGCACCCCTGGTGCCAGCGCTGGCCCGTTGGGCCCGCACTCCTGCTGCCCCCCCCGCGGCGCGGTTGCGTCCCCACGGCGGGTGACCCGGGGCTCGTGCCGGCAGCTCGAGCCGTGGGTGGGCCCGTGAGCGCTGCTCGAGCCTGGCAGGAGCAGGCGCTGGGCCCTGGTGCAGCTGAATACGTCGGTCGACGTATTCAGCACCGGCTGGGCGCGCGCCTACTGTTCCGGCCACCAGCCCGGGTGACGCCACCGTCGCCGTCCACCCTCCCGGGCCCCACAGCACCACGACGTGCCGAGCACGAGGAGGTGGGTGTGCGAAAGCACCACGAGGTGGACGTGAGCCAGGCAGGTGCCCTCACCACCGGCCCGCCGGCACCGGCAGCGCACCAGGTGCCGCGCCGGGCGGTGGGCCGGCGCGGCTTGCTCGTGGCGGGCCTGAGCGCCGCGCTGGCCCCGGCGGCGTGCGCGCGCTCACTGACCCGCCCGGGTGCCGGCTCGGGCAGGCAGGTCATGGCCATCGCCATCGAGTCTGAGGCGGACGTCCTGGACCCGCAGGCGGCCGGCGGCTGGGTCACCTACCGGATCAACCGCCAGATCTTCGAGGCGCTGGTGGATGAGGACCTCAGCACCGCCTCCTCCCAAGCGGCCGTGCCCGCTCTGGTGCCCGGCCTGGCCCAGTCCTGGGACATCTCCGCCGACGGGCTGCAGTACACCTTCCACCTGCGCCAGGCGGTGCGCTTCCACGACGGCACCGCCCTGGACGCGGAGGCGGTGGTGTACAACATCCGCCGCATGTGGGACGAGAACGCCCCGCAGTACTCAGCCAAAGCCGCCGGGCAGACGGCCTACATCTGGCGCTACGTCACCGATGTGCGCGCCGTGGACCCCGCCACGGTCCTGGTGTCCCTGAGCCAGCCGTTCTCCCCGTTCCTGCGTATGCTCGCCCAGGGCGGCAACGGCTCCACGTGCATCATGAGCCCGGCCTCGATCCAGCGGTACGGCCACGACGTCGCCGACCACCCCGTGGGCACGGGTCCCTTCCGCTTCGCTGAGCGCGTGCGCGGCGAGCGCATCGAGCTGGTGCGCAACGAGGAGTACTGGGGCACCGCGCCGCAGCTGGACGCGGTCGTCTTCCGCCCCGTGCCGGACCCCTCGGCGCGCGTGGCGGCCCTGCGCAGCGGCGACGTGGACATGATCGCCGTGCCGACCCCCGACAGCGTCGAGGGCCTGGTGGCCGAGGGGTTCGCCCTCTCCGAGGGGGTGCCGCCGCACGTGTGGTACCTGTCGTTCAACATGCGCGACCGGTACACCGGCATCAAGGAGGTCCGCCAGGCCATCAACCTGGCCATCGACCGCGAGGGCATCGCCCGCGACCTGCTCGCCGGCACCGTCAACCCCGCCTACGGCGTGCAGGCACCGGCCAACGACGCCTACGTGGAGCGCTCCGACGTCTACCGCCGCGACGTGGCCAGGGCCAAGGAGCTGCTCGCCTCGGCCGGTCTGGCCGACGGCTTCGAGACGACCTTGACGACCTCGGTGGACGGCTCGGGGCAGATCACCCCGGCCCCCATGGCCGAGTACATCCAGCAGAACCTCGCGGAGGTCGGCATCACGGTGAAGATCGAGACGCAGGAGTGGATCTCCTACCTGTCCACCTGGGCGCAAGGCGCGCAGGAGGGCACCGGCATGATGCAGATGTCGTGGGGGATGACGACCCCCTACTGGCTGTACATCGTCACCTCCAGCACGCTGCAGGCGCCCAACGGCCCGAACGTGGGCTACTACGACAACCCCGAACTGGACCGGGTGATGGACCAGGCGGTGCGCGCCACCGACGAGGAGCTCGCCAACGAGCTGTGGCGCCAGGCCAACGACATCGTCACCGACGACGCGGCCCTGGCCCCGATCGTCAACGACAAGGCGCCGTACGTGCTGGCGCCGTGGGTGCAGGGGTTCGTCTCGGCGAGCGAGGAGTGGTACGACCTGCGCTCCGTGCGGCTGGCGGACGCGTGAGCGCCGGCAGCGTGCAGAGCGTGCGCGAGCAGGACGCCGGCGTGCCGGGCGCGCCCGTGCCGCAGGCGCCCGTGCGCGCCGGCGGTGCCGGCGCCAGGCGCGTGCGCGCCGCGCTGGGCAGGATCGCCTCCACCGCGCTGATCCTGCTCGGTGTCAGCCTGGTGGTCTTCCTGCTGCTGCAGCTGGTGCCGGGCGATCCGGCCCGCGCCGTCTTGGGAGCCGGTGCCACCCAGGAGGCGGTGGCGGCCGTGCGCGCCGAGCTGGGTCTGGACCGCCCGCTGGCGGTGCAGTTCGTCGACTACCTCGGCGGGCTGCTGCACGGCGACCTTGGCCGTTCCTTGACGGTCAACCAGGAGGTGTCCACCCTGCTGGTGCCCCGCTTCGAGAACACCCTGATCCTCACCGGGGCCGCACTGGTGATCTGCCTGGTCGTCGGGGTGCCGCTGGGCATCCTGGCCGCGCGCTACCAGTACCGCGCCTTCGACCGGGTGGCGATGTTCCTCACCCTGGCCGGTGCCAGCGTTCCGGTGTACTGGTTCGGTCTGGTCCTGGTCGGGGTCTTCTCCCTGGGGTTGCGCTGGCTGCCCTCCTCGGGCATGTACGACACCCGTGAGCCCGGCGGCGCCGGTGACGTCCTGGCCCACATTGCGCTGCCGGCCGTCGCGGCCGCGCTGGTGCCGCTGGCCGTCATCGCCCGCATGTCCCGCAGCGTCTTCGTCGACGTCCTGCAGCAGGACTACATCCGCACCTTGCGCGCCTCGGGCCTGTCGGAGGCCTCCATCCTGTGGCGGCACGGGCTGCGCAACGCCCTGCCGCCCATCGTCAACGTCATCGGCCTGCAAGTCGGCTACCTGCTCGGTGGGGTGATCTTCGTGGAAGTGGTGTTCGGCTGGCCCGGCCTGGGCCAGCAGCTGTACACCTCCATCACCCAGCGCGACCTGCCCGTGGTGCAGGCCGGCACGCTCTTCGTGGCGCTGGCCTTCGTGCTGGTCAACCTGCTCGCCGACGTCTGCGTCGGCCTGCTGGATCCGCGCACCCGGAAGGGAGCACGCGCGTGAGTGAGAGCACCCCGCGCACCGGTGCCGCCGTGAGCACCGGTGCCGACCCCGGCATCGACCCCGGCATCGACCCCGGCATCGACCCCGGCACCGGCACCGGCGTCGACTCCGGCACCGGCGTCGACTCCGGCACCGGCGTCGACTCCGGCACCGGCGTCGACTCCGGCACCGGCGTCGACGCACAGGCTGGTGCAAGTGCCCAGGCACCCGCCGTGAGTGCGCAGGCACCCGCCGGTGCGTGTGCGCAGGTGCTGAGCGCACCCGTGGTGGCGCGCCTGCCGCGTCAGCGCGGTACCCGCCCCACCCAGCGCCCCTCGCGCACCCGCCTGGCCGTGCGCGCCTTCACCCGCGACCGCGTGGCGGTGGTGGCCCTGGCCGTGCTGGTCGTGGTGACGCTGGCCTCGCTGCTGGCACCGCTGCTGACCCCGTACAGCCCCACCGCCGGTGATGCCACCGCCCGCCTGGCGGGCATCGGCACCCCCGGGCACCCGCTGGGCCTGGACGGTCAGGGCCGCGACGTGCTGGCCCGCCTGCTGTTCGGAGGGCGTTACTCGCTGCTGGTGGCGGTGCTGCCGGTGCTGGTCGTCTTCCCCCTGGCCCTGCTGATCGGCATGGTCGCTGGCTACGCCCGCGGCCGCACCGGCGAGGTCATCATGCGCTGCCTGGACGTCTTGTTCGCCTTCCCCCTGGTGCTGCTGGCCATCGCCTTGTCGGCCGTGCTGGGCGCCGGGCTGGGCAACGTGATGCTGGCCATCGGCATCACCCTGGTGCCCTACATGGCCCGGGTGGCCTACACCTCCACCGTGCAAGAGGCCGGCAAGGAGTACATCGAGGCCGCCCGCGCCTGCGGTGCCCCCACCCGGCACGTGCTGCTGCGCGAGCTGCTGCCCAACGTCGTCTCGGCCCTGGTGGTGTACGCCACGACGCTGTGCGGGTTGATGATCGTGGTGGCTGCGGGCTTGAGCTTCCTCGGTGTCGGCATCGTCCCGCCCGCACCGGACTGGGGAATCATGACCTCCGACGGTGCCTCGGTGCTCCTGGAGGGCAAGGCGCACGCTGCGACCATCCCCGGTCTGCTCATCCTCATCGTCGCCCTGGCCTTCAACCTCGTCGGTGACGGCCTGCGCGACGCCCTGGACCCGCGCAAGCAGACGAGCTGAGGAGGACACCGTGACCCACCCGCTGCACGAGCCCGTCACCGGCCCCGCCCCCGTCACCGCCCCCGTCACCGCCCCCGTCACCGGTGCCGGCACCGCACCGCCCCTGTTGCAGGTGCAGCACCTGAGCGTGGACTTCCACACCGACGGCGGCATCGTGCACGCCGTGCGTGGTGTGCACCTGGACGTGGCTGCCGGCAGCGTGCACGGCCTGGTGGGCGAGTCCGGCTCCGGCAAGAGCGTCACCTCGCTGGCCGTCCTGGGGCTGCTGGGCACCCGGCGAGCACGCATCACCTCCGGGCGACTGCTCTTTCGCGGCGAGGACCTGCTGACCAAGTCCGCCGCGCAGATGCGCGCGCTGCGCGGCCGCTCCATCGGGATGGTCTCGCAGAACGCCATGAGCGCGCTGGACCCCTCCTTCACCATCGGCGCGCAGCTGGTGGAGGTGCTGCGCCGGCACCAGCGCCTGGACAGGGCCAGTGCCAAGGCCCAAGCCCTGCAGTCGCTGGAGCTGGTGGCCCTGCCCGAGGCGCGCCGGCGGATGCGCGCGTACCCGCACGAGCTGTCCGGTGGCCAGCGCCAGCGCGTGGTCATCGCCCTGGCGCTGGCCTGTCGACCCCAGCTGCTGCTGGCCGACGAGCCCACCACCGCGCTGGACGCCACCGTGCAGAAGCAGGTCCTGGACCTGCTGCTGTCGATCAACGCCGAGCTGGGCACCGCGATCCTGCTGGTCACGCACGACTTCGGTGTCGTTTCCCACGTGTGCGACACCGTCACCGTCATGCGCCGCGGTGAAGTGCTGGAGACCGGCAGCACCGCGCGCGTGCTCGGTGCTCCCGAGCACGCCTACACCCAGGCCCTGGTCAAGGCCGTGCCTCGCCTGCGGCTGACGCCCGCCGAGCGCGCCGTGCCGCGTCAGCAGCGACGCCTGCACGAGTTCTCCGAGGTCCTCAGCGCGGTGCAGGCATGAGCGCCGGCGTGAGCGCGGGCATGAGCGCATGGGTGACATCTGCAGCGGCACCCGCTGCGAGGTCCACGACGAGTGCGAAGCGAGTCAAGGGGTGAGCGTGGAACCGAAGGGCAAGTACGAAGACCTGGTCGTCGTGCGCGACCTGCGCAAGCGCTTCGGCGCCTTCACCGCCGTCGACGGTGTCTCCTTCGACATCCACCGCGGTCAGACGTGGGGCCTGATCGGGGAGTCCGGCTCGGGTAAGACCACCACCGCCCGCATGCTGCTGGGCCTGGAGCGAGCCAGCGCAGGATCGGTCGACTTCGACGGCAACGAAATCGTGCGGGCCTCGCCCAAGCAGCTGCTCCTGCTGCGCGCGCGCATGCGCATGGTCTTCCAGGACTCCGGCTCCGCCTTCAACCCCCGGCGCACCGTGGGTGATCAGATCCTCTACGGGTTGCACCAGTTCTCCCTGGCCTCCGGGCGCCAGGCGCGCCGCAAGGTCGTGGAGCTGGTCGAGCGCGTCGGCATGCAGGAGTCGCACCTGGAGCGCTACATCCACGAGTTCTCCGGTGGCCAGCGCCAGCGCCTGGGCATCGCCCGGGCCCTGATCACCGATCCGGACTTCCTGGTGCTGGACGAGCCCACCGCTGCCCTGGACGTGTCGGTGCAAGCCCAGGTCCTCAACCTGCTCAAGGAGCTGCAGGCCGAGCGAGGGCTGACCATGCTGCTGGTCACGCACCACCTCGCTCTCGTGGAGCACATGTGCGACCACGCCGGCGTCCTCGAGCGCGGCCGCTTGGTCGAGAGTGGGCCCGTGGACCAGCTGCTCACCGCTCCACGCTCCAACACCACCCGCCTGCTGCTCGAGGCGGTCCTGGAGCCGGCTCTGGCGGCGCAACCGTGATGGGTCCCGCCAGCGCCCACTCCAGCGCCGCGCCCGGCCACGATGGTGGTCCACGCCCGGCTCGGCGCCGGTGGGCTCCGCCCCAGCGCACGTCGGCGGCCTCGACGAGCGACCGGTCAGGGCCACCTGCCGCGCCGTCGTCGAGCTGCGTGCACGGCGATGGGGCTGGCCGCGCCGGCGGCTGCTGCCGCGCAAGCGCACGGCGGCACCGAGCGCACCCGCGAGCGCGCCAGGCCGGTGGCCGCCGGCCGGTGCACCACCCTCGAACAGGCACAGCCTCAGCCGGGGCTGGTGACCGCCGGCTCTCCTCAGGCCAGGAAGGGACCGGGCAGGTGCAGGCCGTCGCGCAGCGCGCGCGTGGCGGCCTCGGTGCGACTGCGCGCACCCAGCTTGCTCAGCACGTGCTCCACGTGCGTGGAGACCGTGCGGCGGCTGGCGTGCAGGACGTCGGCGATCTCCTGGTTCGACAGGCCGGCCACCAGCCCGGCCAACACCTCCAGCTCCCGGCGAGACAGACCCGCGGTGCTGGGGGCGCGCAGCGCACGCACGAGCACCGGCAACCCCGAGCTGGCCGTGCGGGAGACCTCCACCCGCCACGGCGCACGTTGCCCGGCCTGCCAGACCAGGAAGGCGACCGGTGAGTCCGAGCCCGTGAGCTGGGGCAGGTGCGCCATGTGCCGGGGCAGGCACTCCACCAGCTCCGCGGGCGCCTCGCGCTGGTCGTCCAGCGACGTGCACGTGCCGTTGGGGCACACGGCCAGGCGCAGCGCATCGTCATCGGCGAGCTCGGCAGCATCGACACGATCCACCACGGTGCCCAGGCGGGGTGAGAGCAGGCGCAGCATCTCCAGCGCGCTGTCGCTCAAGTCGCTGGCGGCTTCGGTGTTGAAGGTCAGCATTCCGGCGTAGGAGCCGTTCGAGCGGAAGAAGGGGGCGGTGGCACCCTCGTGGAAGCCCGCCGGCTGCAGGGTTTCCCGGATGATCGGCGAGGACGAGGGCGTGAACGGCATGTCGCGCCAGGCCACCGGGCTGCGCCGCGCGAAGGTCACGTGCCAGGTCGGGTCGTCCAGGTAGAACTGGCCGTTCAGGCGGCTCAGCGCCTCGTCGTGGTAGCCGGCGTCGGCCACGACGCGGTGCTGCCCGGTGCTCTCGTCCCAACTGGCCAGCGAGGCTCCCACGTAGGGCACCAGCGCGTGCAGCTCGTGCAGAGCATCTTGTGCTCGCTCGCGCTGAGAAGCCTCACCGAGGGTCGCTGCGGCCACACGGCCGGCAGCTACCGCTGCCGTCTGCCAGTCCATGCACCGACGGTAGGTCCCCCTCGATGCGCACAGCGCCGGGGCAACACGGTCGAAACGAAGGTTTTACCTCCCGAGCGCATCCGCGTGTGCAGCACGCCCGCACGTGTCCGCGAGCACGTCACCTCCGGCAGGGTGCGAGCACCGTGAGGGACGGGGGCCCAGGGCGATGACGCACCAGCGGCCGGGCACTGACCGTGTCGGCTCCCGCTGCCGGTCCTGACCTTGAGACTTCCTGCGGCACGTGCACCAACTGGTACCGGCCAGCACGGCGTCGCAGCCGACACCCGCGCCGGTGCCCGCCGGCGGCGGCCGGCGGTCCGGGCGGCACCGCTCACCAGCTGGCCGGGGGAGTCGTCGCCCTGACCCGCTGGGCGGGGGAGGTGTCGCGGTGGCCCGCTGGGCGGGAAGGCGTCACGGCGGGCAGGTGGGCAGGTGGGCAGGTGGGCAGGTGGGCAGGTGGGCAGGCGGGCAGGCGCGGCCACCAGAGCGCCTGCTGTTGCGCTGCGACGAGCAGGGCTGTGCCCGCCCCGGCGCGTGGGCGCTGCTGAGTCAGCAAGCGGCGCAGGCAGCTGTGCAGAGGAGGTGCTCGCCGGTGCCCCGATGAGCGCGAGTACGTGCAGGTCGGCGTCTCGGGACCGGACCGGTGGGCAAAGAGCGAGCTGCCGGGCCGGCACGTGGAGCTTGCGCGGTGCAGGGTGTGCACGGGTGATCCGCTGAATACGTCAGCCGACCGATGGTGGTCGCTGACGCTCGGAGGTTAGCGTCCCGCTGAGTCCAGCAACTCGATGCATCGTCGATCCATCGGCGATACGGCACGGTGTGTCGAGGACACACCGCAGCGGTGCAGCACAGAGAGGAACACGATGGCCCTGAAGGACGCGTTCCGCGGTCCCGCGACCTCCATCGACGATCAGATGGAGAGCTACGCCACGACCAGGGTTCCCGCCGACCAGCGTTGGCCCTCCCTGGCGATCGTCCTGATCCTGACCGGGAACGTCACCGCGATGTTCTGGTTCTCGCTGGGTGGGCAGATCGGCTTCCTTGTCGGGTGGCCGCAGATGCTCCTGCCCATCGGCTACATGCTGCTGATGGCCACGCTCCTCGGAGCGCTCATTATGAAGATCGCCAGCAAGCAGGGCCTGAGCATGGCCTTGCTGACGCGGGGGCTGGGTTTCGGGGCCAAGGGGTCGGCCGTCGCCTCCTTGATCTACGGCATCAACTACATCTTCTACTTCATCTTCGAGGGCAGCATCGTCTCGCACGCCCTGAGCGAGTTCTTCGGCGTCGGGATCAACTCGCCGACGGCCAGTGCGGTCTTCGCGCTGGTCGGGGCGGTGGCGCTGTACTGCGCGTGGCGCGGCATGCACTCCATGAACGTGCTGCAGAAGATCGGCATGCCGATCTTCCTGGTCCTCTTCATCGTCGGCATGGTGATGCTCGCGCAGGGCTACCAGCTGGTCGGGCCGGGGCAGTGGCAGAGCACCACCCCCGAGGACCCGACGGTGATGTGGCAGGCGTTCTCTCTGGCCAACGGCCAGATCGTCTTCCAGGCACTGCTGGCGACCGACTACGGTCGCTTCTCCCGCCGGGACATCTCCTACGGCGGCACGTCCTCGATCATGTTCAGCGAGATGTTCATGATCTGCATCGTCATGGTCTTCGGGGCGTTCATCGCCTTCAGCATCTACCCCACCTTCACCTCCGCGGACGCCGAGCTGCTCTCCACGGACCCCGGGTACACCTTCGCGGTGGTGATGGGTCTGCTGGGGGTCATCTTCGCCATCATCACGCAGATCCGCATCAACGTCATGAACCTCTACTCCGGTTCGCTGGCCTTCTCCAACACCTGGGACGCCTTCTCCGCCCGCGGCATCCGGCGCAACTGGTGGATGTTCGGGCTGCTCGTGCTCGGTGTAGTGCTCTACCCGGTCAACGTGCTGCAGTACACCGATACGTTCCTGGCTGTCACCGGCATCATGACCAACACCTGGATCTTCATCCTGCTGGCGGACTACTACGTGTGCCGCAAGGTGCTCAAGCTGGCCGGATCCAGCGAGATCGAGTACGAGGAGGGCCGCATTCGCAACTGGAATCCCTGCGGGATCATCTCGATGGCGGTGGCCGTCGCCCTGGGCGCCCTGGGACTGATCGGGGTGTACCCGAGCTACTACGCCTCCTTCATCGCCATGCTCACCGGACCGGTGGTGCACGTCGTCCTCACCGTGATGACGCGCGGGCGGTTCTACACTCCCGCGAACACACCGAAACCGACCTCTCAGCACAAGGCGGCACTCCTGTGAGCACCCTGTCGACCATCTCGCACGAGAACGACCCCGACCTGCCGGCCAGCGCGCTGGTCTACACCTTCGGCGGCAGGGACGCCGTGCGGTCCCTGACA